>JAHDGO010000397.1 GCA_020627605.1 Yoonia sp. | reverse complement strand
GCTGTCTTTTCCTGCCACGATCCTTGGATCGCAGCAGCCGTGGAAGCTGGTCGATTACATCAAGTCGTTCAACTACCTCAACTATGATGGCGGTCAGTTCAGCACCTCGCGCGGGCGCGGGGTGTTCATGGATCAGGCGCTGGAGCTTTTGCCCGCAGACTACTGGCGTTGGTGGCTTTTGTCGCATGCGCCAGAGTCTTCGGATGCGGAATTCACATGGGAAAACTTCCAGACGGACGTGAACAAGGACCTTGCTGACGTTCTGGGCAACTTTGTAAGCCGGATCACTAAGTTTTGCCGCTCGAAGTTTTCCGAGGCTGTGCCCGAGGGCGGCACCCACGGCCCGGCAGAGACGCAGTTGATCGCCGACCTGACGACCCGCATCCGCGCCTACGAGGGGCATATGGACGCAATTGAGGTGCGCAAGGCCGCAGCCGAACTGCGGGCGATCTGGGTCTTGGGCAATGAATATCTGCAGGCCAACGCGCCATGGACCACCTTCAAGACCGACCCGGAAACGGCGGCGATGCAGGTCCGCTTGGCTCTGAACCTGATCCGCATTTACGGCGTTCTGTCAGCGGCCTTTATCCCCGAAGCTGCCAAGACGATGATCGCGGCAATGCAGACCGACGATGATAGCTGGCCCACGGACGTTGCAGCAGCACTTGAGGTCCTGCCAGCAGGCCATGCATTCACCGTACCCGAAAACCTGTTCCGCAAGATCACCGACGAAGAACGCGAGGATTGGGCCGCGCGCTTTGCAGGCAGACGGGACTAGGGATGGCCAAACGCCCGTTGACCGACAAGCCGCAGATCGTCTTTGCGACGGTCGCGGCCTTGCGGGACTGGCTGGCGGCAAACCATGCCACGTCCGATGGGATCTGGGCCGTGACCTACAAAAAGGCGGTGCCGGAGAAATACATCTCTACCGGAGAGATCATTGACGCCTGCCTGTCATTTGGCTGGGTCGACAGCCTTGTGCGTGGTCGGGATGCGCAAACCTCCATGCTCTACCTTTGCCCGCGCAAACCGGGGTCGAACTGGAGCAGGGTAAACAAGGACAAGGTCGCGCGATTGATCGCTGACGGGTTGATGATGCCTGCAGGGATCGCCGTTATCGACCGGGCCAAGGCTGATGGCACGTGGACCGCACTTGACGATGTGGAAAATCTGGTGATCCCGGACGATTTGCAAACCGCATTTGACGCGGCACCGGGGGCGGAAGCCAACTGGCACGCCTTCCCGCGCTCGGTCAAACGGGGGGCGCTGGAAATCCTGCTGAACGCCAAACGTGCCGAGACGCGGGCGCGCAAGATCGCCGAGATCGTTGCCGACAGTGCCGCGAACAGGCGCCCCTTTCAGTGGCGACCGAAGTAGGGGTTTCCCTGACTTGACCGCGCAACGCACGCTGCGGCTACACTCCTTCCATTGATTTTATTTATTCGCGCCTTGTGCGCAGAAATTTTTATTGGGGGGTTGAGATGACGAGCATGTTGTCGCGATATAATGGTCTGGCGCCCGATGTGCGCTGGCGCATCACCTTCTCACTCGCATTCATTCTTGGCGTTTGCACATTGCTTTTGCTGGGGCTGCTGAGCGAGGGGCCTGGCAAGGTGCAGCGCACGATGGCGGCGCTGTTGCTGGCAGGGGCCTCTGGTGCCGTTGGCGCATTTCTGGGCTTTCTCTTCGGCATACCAAGATCACAACAGGTGACAATCGCCCCGAACGGCGACAGCGGTGGCGCACCGCGCAGCTACAGCGAAAACACCAATCTTGAACAGATTTCCGACTGGCTGACCAAGATCATTGTCGGGCTGACGCTGGTGCAATTCAGCGAACTTCTGGACATGCTGAAAGTGCTCAGCGCCGCCTATGGCCCGGCCATTGTGAACCACAGCAACGCGGCTGTGCCACAGGCGACAGCCATGGCGATTGTCATCTATTTCCTGATGGCCGCTTTGTTTTTTGTCTACCTCTGGACCCGCATCTACGTCGAAGCCCTGTTTCGCCGGCAAAGCGTGATGCTTGATAACGAATTGGAGGACCTCATCAATCAGCGTGAAGAGGACGCCAATTCGCAGGACGCCGAGGCCCTGCAGCTGACGGATGAGTTTCTGGACGAAAAGGCCGATCCGCACAGCGAGAAATACAAGGACATCGAAAAGAAGATCGCGGAGTCGTCGTTCATCGCGCGCACCCTGATTTTCGAGCGCGCGCGCGAGGCCCGGCGCAAGGCATGGCGGCAGGACCGGCCAGAGGATGCGGCCAAGGCAATCCCGATCTTTCGCGGCTTGATCGCGGCAGCCCCAGGCAAATATCACCGCAACTATGGACAACTGGGCTATGCGATCGTCGCATCGTCC
>JAHDGO010000396.1 GCA_020627605.1 Yoonia sp. | reverse complement strand
AGCCCCAGAAGTTATCGCGCGACCTCTGCCTAGGCCCCAGCGCACCCGTCTGTCCGGCCCTGACTTTCCCCTTGCTATTCTGTCGCGTTGCCTGACACTGCCCATGAAAGCAGAGCATCTGAAGGCAGTCCATGGCGCCCATTTCTGACAACCTTCGCGGTGCGCTTTTCATGGTGACGGCCATGTGTGCCTACACCGTCAACGATGCCTTCATGAAATCGCTGGCAGAGACGATCCCCCTGTTTCAGGCGATTTTCTGGCGCGGGATCGGTGCAATTCTGTGCCTGACATTGCTATGCCGCATTTTGGGGCAGTTGCGGTTTGATCTGACGCGGCGCGACTTGAGGCTGGTGATGGTCCGCACCTGCGCCGAAATGGGCGGCACGTTCTTTTTCCTGACGGCGCTTTTGCATCTGCCGTTGGCCAATGTCAGCGCGATCCTGCAGGCCCTGCCGCTGGCCGTCAGCCTTGCCGCTGCCGTGTTCCTCGGTGAGGCGCTGGGCTGGCGCAGACTGACGGCGATCATCATCGGTTTTGTGGGTGTAGTCCTGATCATCCAGCCTGGTGGTGCCGATTTCAGCATATTCAGCCTTTATGCGCTAGCGGCTGTCGCCTGTGTCACCCTGCGTGATCTGGTGGTCAGGCGGATGTCGCGGGATGTGCCATCGGTGTTTGTCGCATTGACCGCCGCCATAGGTGTGACGGCGCTGGGCGCTGTCGGTTCGATTTTTTCACCTTGGGAAAGTTTCACCGCCACCTCGGCAGCGCAGCTTGCCGGGGCGACGGGGTTTCTGATCATCGGCTATATCGCATCCGTCGGGGCGATGCGGGCTGGCGATATCGCCTTCATTGCGCCCTTCCGCTACACCAGCCTGCTGGTTGCGCTGATCCTTGGTGTTGTGGTTTTCGGCGAATGGCCGAACACGCTGGCCCTGACGGGGGCGGGCATCGTGGTGGCGACCGGTCTCTTCACGCTTTACCGCGAAACGCGGCTAAAGGTGATCCGGCCCGCCGTGCCGGACCGGGTGCGTTAACGGCTGCCGTAGAAGACGCCTTCGACGTCCAGATCGAATTCGCCTTCGGCGCTGCCGCTGGCCACACCGTAGACGGCGTCGCCGCGGCGCACATCGTCACGCACCTGTCCGTCGAGGATCAGCAGCATCTGGGTGTCCAGTTCGCGCCCGTTGACATCCACGCCGGTCAGATCGCCAGAGGCAAAGGCGTCAAGCTGCCCGGCGGTCTCAACCCCGTCGATCAGCAGCCGGCCGTCAAGGCGCTGGTTTGGCGTGCCGTCTTCATCAATCAGGTTGATATTGTCGATATCACCGCGCACCGTATTGCTGCCAAAGCCCACGTTCATGGTCAGATCGCCCAGAATGCTGCCGGTTGCATCGCCGCTGACGTCGGCACCCAGCTGGCCGGTATAGGTGGCGCTGCCGGTTGGCAAGTTGCCAAACGTCGTTTGCGGCAGGCCGCTGGCGGCGGCTGCGTTGTCAAAGGCGCGGGTCACATCGCCGGATGACACGGTTGGTGCAAAGGGCGAGACCTGCGGTGTGCTGACCGGCGTCGAGGTCGCCGCACAGGCAGAGAGGGCGAGGGCGGCAAGAAGGGGTACTGTGGGCATACGCATAATCGTGAACTCCGTGGTCGGGGTGGCGGCAACTGCGCCTTGAAAACCAACCTGGGGTGGCCCACCTCTGCTAGGCAATAAAGTGGTGCTGTTATGCGATAGCACGACGCGGCGTTCGGCCTGTCTGCCTTGGGCAAAAACCCCTCAACCGGTGCTGTTGACAGGCCTTTGACAACCTCATATACGCCGCACATCCGGGCTGGGGTCACCCCCTGACGTCCCGATATCAGATCTGTAGTGGCCAAGAACCGGGCAATTTTGTCGTCCTGTTCCTCTGGAGCTCACCGCACCGAACCTCCGGTAAGGGTTCGACTGCGGAATTTTTGTGCTTTTCAGACGATAAGCGCAGTTTTGGAAACCCGCGTTTGCCGGACGCAATATGTGAATAGATGGGAACATCAAACGATGCCAACGATTCAGCAGCTGATCCGCAAGCCGCGCCAGCCAAAAGTCACACGATCCAAGTCGCTCCATATGGAGGGATGCCCTCAGAAGCGCGGTGTCTGCACACGCGTTTACACAACCACCCCGAAAAAGCCGAACTCCGCCATGCGGAAGGTTGCCAAGGTGCGCCTGACCAATGGTTTCGAGGTGATCTCTTACATCCCTGGTGAAAGCCACAACCTGCAGGAACACTCTGTTGTTCTGATTCGCGGCGGCCGTGTGAAAGACCTTCCCGGTGTCCGTTACCACATTCTGCGCGGTGTGCTTGATACTCAAGGTGTCAAAGACCGTAAGCAGC
>JAHDGO010000395.1 GCA_020627605.1 Yoonia sp. | reverse complement strand
AGTGCCGTGCGGCCCTGCCTTGCCAAGCCTGCCCCGCCCCTGCCCCCGCCTGCCCGTGTCAGCCCGCTGACATTTCGGATGCATGAGGCGATTGGCGAGCCGCTGATCACCGCGAACCTGCCACTGGCCTTTTCACATGCTGATCTGCGCGGCACGACCGCATGGAAATCGCAATTGGAAGCGGCAGAGCGTCTGTCGCGCAATGGGGCCGTGTCCGAAAACGTCCTGCTGAAACACTACACAGCCCGCACGCCTGCCGCCTCTGGCGGCATCTGGGACCGGGCCGAGGCGATCCAGCGGTTCGATACCGCCATCACCACACGCGATCCGGTAGCTGTCGCCAGAACCCTGCCAGCCGCATGGGCCGCGATGGAGGCGGCGCGCGCCGAACTGCAATTCGCCAAGCTTTACGCCGAGGCGCTGGAAACCCTGCCGCTGTCCGGGCTTGCGGCAGAGATTGCGCTGAAGACTGGCCTGCTGTCCGCACGGTATGAAACCGTCGCTATTGCTGCCGCTGACAGCGGCAATAATGCCGATCCGTTTCTGATCGGGATTGCGCGCGGGACGCCCGGCGGTGCGCGCGCCAGCGATGCGCGCGCCATGGCGATACAGGCCGCATTCACCGGCGCACCTGCCCCTGAACGCCTGCGGATGCTGGTGAATGACGGCAAGCTGGGGGAGGCCCTGCTGCGCGCACTGGCCTTGTTTGACGCAGGCGCAGAGGGCGACATGCGATCAGTCACCGATGCGTTGGCGCTGCTGCGGCATGTCGGGCTAGAAGACGTGGCCCGCCGCGCAGCCCTGCAACTGATGATCCTGGACCGCGGCACATGACAGCCGAGACCATGCCCATGACGCGCTGGATTCAGACATTTCTAGAGGCGCAGGCGGCAGAGCTGGACTCGGCAACCAATACCCAGCTGGCCTATGCCCGTGATCTGCAAGGCTTTGCCGACTGGCTGACGGGAAAAGGCCAGCATTTCAGCACCGCCACCCGCGACCATATCGAAGGCTACCTGATCGACTGCGCGGCCGAGGGGCTGGCCAAATCCACCCGCGCCCGGCGACTGTCGGCGATCAAGCAGATCTATCGCTTTGCGTTCGAGGAAGGCTGGCGCGACGACAACCCCGCCATCCAGATCAAAGGCCCCGGTCGCACGCAAAGCCTGCCCAAAACGCTTGAGATCGCCGAGGTCGACCGCCTGCTGGAGGCCGCCCGCAACTCCAAAACCGAAAGCCTGCGTAACACCTGTCTGATGGAACTGCTTTATGCCACCGGCATGCGGGTCACAGAACTGGTCAGCCTGCCGGTGTCATCCGCGCGGGGTGATCCGCAGATGCTGCTGGTGCGCGGCAAAGGGGGCAAGGAACGGCTGGTGCCACTGTCACCCCCCGCGCGCGCTGCACTGGCCGCCTATCTGACCCACCGTGACAAGGCAGAGGATACCGCACGCGCCGCCGGACAGGCCCCGTCAAAGTTCCTGTTCCCATCGCGGGGCAAGGCCGGGCACCTGACGCGACACCGCTTTTTCGGGCTGATCAAGGAGTTCGCGCGCGATGGTGGCGTGTCGCCCGATAAGGTCACACCGCATACCCTGCGCCATGCCTTTGCCACACATCTGCTGGCGGGAGGGGCCGACCTGCGCGCCATCCAGATGATGCTGGGCCACGCCGATCTTGCCACAACAGAGATTTATACCCATGTTCTTGACGAACGGCTGAAAGCGCTTGTGCTTGACCACCATCCGCTGGCCAAATCCCACAAAGCTTGAAGCCGCGCGAAAATCCTTACATATAGCCCATGTTTTTGCTTGAAAGCCCCTGATGGAAACCACCACCTTTGACGCCGCGTTCTGGATCACCGCCGGCTCTATCCTGTTTCTTTTGGTCCTCTCGGCCTTCTTTTCGGGGTCTGAAACGGCATTGACGGCGGCCTCTCGTGGCAAGCTGCGGTCGGCCGCCGACAAAGGCTCCAAAGGGGCCGATCAGGCGCTGGTCATCACCGAAGACAATGAACGGCTGATCGGGTCGGTTTTGCTGGGCAACAACGTGGTCAATATTCTGGCGACCTCGCTGGCGACCGCTGTCTTGACCAAGGTTTTTGGCCAGAACGGTGTCGCTGCCGCGACGCTGATCATGACATTGCTGGTGCTGATCTTCGCCGAGGTGCTGCCAAAAACGCTGGCCATCACCTATCCAGAGGCTGTGGCCTCGCGCGTGGCCCGCCCCATTTCGCTTGTGGTTTTTGTCTTTTCGCCGCTGGTCTCTGCCGTGCGCTATCTGGTGCGCGGCGTGCTGTTTGTCTTTGGCGTGCGCACCGACCCTGACAGCAACATCCTGGCCGTGCGCGAGGAAATCGCGGGCGCGCTGCAACT
>JAHDGO010000394.1 GCA_020627605.1 Yoonia sp. | reverse complement strand
CCCACAAAGCTTTATGCGTCTGCCACAGGTGGCAACGCCAGAGGGGCTGGATGTGGGCTTTATCGGCATCCCGATGGATATCGGCACAAGCTGGCGGTCCGGCACCCGGATGGGGCCGAAACAACTGCGCGAGCAATCGGCGATGATACGCCCCTACAACATCCAGACGGGGGCCGCGCCCTTTGACGCCCTGCAATGCGCCGACCTTGGCGATGTGGCAATCAACACATTTTCCCTTAGCGACAGTATCCGCATTATTACAGAGACTTACGTAACACACCTCAAGCATGATTTCATCCCGATGACGCTGGGTGGGGACCATACGCTGACCTTGCCGGTGTTACGGGCCGTGGCAGCGAAACATGGGCCACTGGCGCTGGTTCATGTGGACGCCCATGCGGATGTGAATGACGAGATGTTCGGCGAGCGTGAAACCCATGGTACGGTGTTTCGCCGCGCCTATGAGGAGGGGATCATCACCGCCGACAAGGTGTTTCAGATCGGGTTGCGTGGCACGGGCTATACTGCGGATGATTTCACCGAGGCTGCTGGCTGGGGCTTTCATCAGTATCTGGCACCGCAGCTGTGGCACCAGTCACTGACCCCGTTAGCTGCTGAAATAAAAGCGAAAATCGGGGATCAGCCCTGCTATATCACCTATGATATCGACAGCCTCGACCCGGCCTATGCCCCTGGCACCGGCACGCCCGAGATCGGTGGGCTGACAACACCGCAGGCGATGGAGCTGATCCGGGGGCTGCGCGGGCTGAACATCGTGGGCTGCGATCTGGTCGAAGTGTCGCCGCCCTATGATCCATCAGGCAATACCGCCCTGACCGGGGCCAATCTGATGTTCGAAATGCTGTCGATTTTGCCCGGTGTGCCATACCGTTAGACCCCTTATGCATCGCGTACAGATGCTGTACGTACGGCGCGCCATTCTGATCCATTTGCCGGAAACTGATTACCCATCATGCTGTCTACCATCCTTATCGTGCTTGTCGTCCTGATTGCCGCGCTCTTGCTCTATATTCGCCTTGCCCCGACCGATGCCGGGCGGTGGCACAAAGTTCCGCAGGTCACGGACCCAGAGGACAGGCTGGAAGAGGGCGGATTTCTGGCCGCGCGCCGCCTGACTGCCGGGGCCGATGCCGCAGTTTCGGCGATTGCAGAGGCTGCAAAGGCCACGCCGCGCACACGTCCGGTGGCGGGCAGCGTGGATGCGGGCATGATCACCTATGAAACGCGGTCGCGTCTTTGCGGTTTTCCCGACTACACCACCGTGGCGGTGTCGGATGATTTGCTGATCATCTACGGCCGCCTGCGCTTTGGTCGCTCTGATCTTGGGGTGAACCGGGCGCGCATTCAGGGGTGGTTGCGGGCGGTTGCGGACTTGACGGAACCGCTGTGATCAGACACTGCATAACGCCATGATTGCACCGGATAAAATCGAACAGTTGATCAGCCGCTTCCAGTTTCTGGAGGCGAAGATGGCTGATGGCAGTGCTGGCAGCGATATTGCCAAGCTGGGCAAGGAATATGCCGATCTGCGGCCCGTGGTGGAAACCGTGACGGCCTACAAGGACCTGATCGCGCAGATTGCCGATGCAGAGGCCATGCTGGCCGACCCGGAAATGAAGGAACTGGCAGAGGCGGAATTGCCAGAGCTGCGCGCGCAGCTTGAGGCGAGCGAGCATGATGTGCAACTCGCACTCTTGCCCAAGGACGCCGCAGATGCGCGCCCTGCCTTGCTGGAAATCCGCCCCGGCACGGGGGGGGATGAGGCATCACTTTTCGCGGGTGATCTGCTGCGGATGTATCAACGCTATGCCGAAGGGCAGGGGTGGCGTTTCGAAATCCTTGAGGAAAGCCAGACAGAGCTGGGCGGGATCAAGGAAGTTGTGGCGCGCATCGCGGGTGAGGGCGTCTTTGCCAAGATGAAATACGAAAGCGGCGTGCACCGCGTGCAGCGCGTGCCGGAAACCGAAAGCGGCGGGCGCATCCATACCTCTGCCGCGACCGTTGCGGTGTTGCCCGAGGCCGAGGATGTGGATATCCAGATCAACCCCGCAGACATTCGCATTGATACGATGCGCGCGTCCGGTTCGGGCGGGCAGCACGTGAATACGACAGATTCTGCGGTGCGGATCCTGCATGAACCCACAGGCATCATCGTCGTGAGTTCCGAGAAATCGCAGCACCGCAACCGCGAGATTGCGATGCAGGTGCTGAAGACGCGGCTGTTTGATCTGGAGCGGCAGAAGGTAGCGGATGAACGCTCCGCCGACCGCAAAAGCCAGGTCGGGTCCGGCGACAGGTCGGAACGCATTCGCACCTACAATTTCCCCCAAGGTCGGATGACCGACCACCGCATCAACCTGACGCTT
>JAHDGO010000393.1 GCA_020627605.1 Yoonia sp. | reverse complement strand
TTCGAGGCGGACGCGCCCTAGTTTTCGCTATCGGGTTCCGGCACGTTCAGCGTGGCCCATGTGCCGTCTTGCGTGGGTGCGGGCGGCGGGTCGCAGGCCCGGCGATGGATGTTCACCTTGGCAATGAAATTGGCCGAAATCGGTGCCGTGACAAAAAGGAACGCCATGATCAGCACCTCATGCGTCGATGGCTCGCCGCTGGCAAAGGCGTTGATGATTGACGCCAGCAGCAGCATGCCGATCCCCACTGTCCCGACCTTGGTCGGCGCATGCATCCGCGTCATGGAATCGTTGAACTTCAACAGCCCGATGGCGCCCACCAGCACAAACCCCGATCCGATGATCAGGCTGAGGCCGGCCAGATATGTCCCGATGATGGCGAACGTCATTCGATGATGTCCCCCCGCAGGATAAAGCGCGCCAGCGCCACGGTAGAGACAAAGCCCACCATGGCGATCAGCAGGGCGACCTCAAAATAGATCTGCACGCCCTGGTGAATGCCCAGCACGATGACCAGCCCCAGCGCGTTGATGACCATCGTATCCAGCGCCAGCACCCGGTCACCTGATGTGGGCCCGAGCACCAGCCGCACCATGGCCATGACCTGACCGATAGCCAGCGCGATAAACGCGATGGCCAGTGTGATATCCAGAAATCCAGCAGCAGCCGTCATGAAAAGACCTCCAGCAAACGTGCCTCGTACCGTGTGATGATCTCGTCGCGGACGGCGTCCGGGTCATCGGTGTGCAGCACATGCACCAGCAGGCAATGCCCCTGTGCCGACAGATCCGCCGAGACAGTGCCCGGTGTCAGGGTGATGGTGCCCGCCAGAAGGGTGATCGCCTCTGGCGCGCGCAGGCGCAGCGGCACGACGATCCATGCCGGTTTCAGTTTCGCCGCCGGGACCGTCAGCACGATCCAAGCCACCTGAATATTGGCGATGATGATGTCCCAGATCACGATCATGCTGTAGCTGATCATCTTGCCTGCCCGGAACCCTTTGGGTGTGTCTGGCCACCAGACCGATGTGCCCCATGGGATGATGATCCCA
Source organism: Yoonia sp. (assembly GCA_020627605.1). GTDB lineage: Bacteria > Pseudomonadota > Alphaproteobacteria > Rhodobacterales > Rhodobacteraceae > Yoonia. The sequence goes on along the minus strand of JAHDGO010000393.1, from coordinate 1,342 downwards.
AGGATCAGCCCGAAGACAACCATCCCGGCTGAGAGCTCGTTCTGCAGGAACATCCAGACGATGGTCAGGATCAGCGTCAGCAGCGGATGCGGGATCAGTTTGTTGAATGCGCTGGTCATGTCATTCATCCTCTGCTTTCGGTTTGCTGAGCTTGCCGGGTGTGTCGATCACCGTGCTGATGTAAGGCGCAGGATCAAAGAGCTGGGCCGCGATCTTGGTCGTGTATCCATGCATCTGGCCTGCCAGCACTGTATGCGCGACAAGCAATGTGATCAGCCCACCGGTGGCCACATAGGCCATTGTTCCCGGCTCTTCGGGCTGCTTGGCGTCGGTGTCGGGTTCAATGCTGTTGGCCTTCCAGAACAGCATACTGCCGGCCCGCGCAAATCCCACGACGCTGACAAGGCTGGAGCCCAGCACAACGGCCCAGATCCAGACCATCAGCTCGCTGTTATATCCGGCATCCAGCACCAGAAGCTTGCCCAGAAAGCCCGACAAGGGCGGCAGGCCCGCCATGGCGATGGCCGCGACAAAGAACAGGGCCGCTGTCAGGGTGGCATTGGCCACAGGTGCCTGCGGCGTCAGCATCAGGTCGGCCCGGCTGCTGCGCACCAGATCAACGATCAGGAACAATGCAGCGGCGGCCAGTGTGGAATGCACGATGTAGTAAAGTGCGGCCGCGATCCCCTCTGGCGTGAAAAGGGCAATGGCAATCATGACCATCCCCATTGATCCGATGACAGAAAAGGTAACCAGCCGGTCCAGCCGTTTTGCGGCCAGCACCCCAACCATGCCGATGGCCAGCGACAGAAGTGCGGCGGGCAACAGCCATGTGGTGTGCAGACCTTCTGTCACGCTCAGGTCCGGCGGGAAGATCATCGTGTAGCAGCGGATGATCGCATAGGCGCCGACCTTGGTCATGATCGCGAAGAGGGCGGCGACGGGCGCTGGCGCCTCGGCATAGCTGGACGGCAGCCAGAAATGCAGCGGCACAAGCGCTGCCTTGATCGCGAAGACCAGCAGGAGCAACACCGCAGCGACGCGGATGCCGACCGTTTCTTCGGGCGCGACAAGGGCCACGCGGTTGGCGAGGTCTGCCATGTTCAGCGTTCCGGTTTCTGCATAGATCGACCCGAGTGCAAAAAGGAACAGCGTCGATCCGATCAGGTTGAACAGCACATATTGCACACCGGCGCGCAGACGCTTTGTCCCGCCTGCGTGGATCATCAGCCCGTATGACGCGATCAGCAGCACCTCGAAGAACACAAAGAGGTTGAAAAGGTCACCCGTCAGAAAGGCCCCCAGAATGCCCATCAGCTGAAACTGGAACAGCGCGTGGAAA
>JAHDGO010000392.1 GCA_020627605.1 Yoonia sp. | reverse complement strand
TGAACGCGGTGAATTCGCCGGGTGTCTTGTCGTTTGTGATGGTTTGCCAGGCGGCGTACAGGACAAACGATCCGATAATCAAACCGCCGATGACGTCCATCACCGGCCCGGTCGCATTGGTAATGCGTGCAATGCTCAGCACGCGGTCTTCGAGCGTGTCGATGGCCGCGTTGAACCGCTTGATGATCTTACCCTCCAGACCATAGGTTCGCACCGTCTTGATGCCATCAAATGCCTCGGCCCCGATCGCGAAATACGCGCCTTCCATGGCGGCTTCTGCTGAGGCGATCTTGCGGATACGTCTTGTCAGGTTGTTCACCAGCCAAATCACGACTGGAAACAGCAGGCCACAGACCAAAGTCATGACAGGGTCCTGAAGAAGCATGACGATGATCAGCGCGACAAGCGTCAGCGCTTCGGTCATTAGCTTGTTCACAAGATTGACGACCACGGTGCCGCAGGCGTTGCCGAAAAGCTTGATCTGGGCCATCTGGTTGGCGGAATGTTGCCCCAGAAAGTGCCACATGTCCTTCATCAGCACGTTTTCATAGACGGTTTTCTGATAATGCGCCGAGATCGAACGCGTGAAAACAACCGAGATAATCCCGTTGGCATAGGAAAAGATACTTTTCGCGAAGGAAATGCCGATCACCAGGGCTGCGACGTAGATTGCAAAGCTGGTGTCCTCAGCAACAAATACATCATTGACGATCAGTTTGGTCGAATAGGCCAGCCCAGCCGTCGACGCGGCGACACCGATCATGCAGAAGAACGACAACACCAGCATCTTCCACCGCGGTGGAACAGCTTCCTTCAACAGGCGCATGACCTTGCGTTCTGTCGCCGGAACTTGTTTGGTTTCATCGTCTTGCATCGACCGTTGGCCTTTTGCTGATTAGCGCCTCAGATATATACTTCGATGCCAACTCGCAACGGTTGGCAGCGTTTTTGATCCAGGCCTGGCACTGCGTCGACCTTCGGCATCTACCTAGTCCATTCTGACTTTGCTGTTGCGCCCCACTGATGCCGCGATGACAATGATCGCAGATACCTGACCACAGCTGCCGGAGCCGCAATGACACCTTCCCAGATACGTCTCGGCGTCGATATTGGCGGGACCTTTACCGATGTTGTTCTGGAAACGGCGGATCAGCGTTTTTCGACCAAGGTCCTGACAACCTATGCCGCGCCCGAGAACGCCATAATCGATGGGATGCATCAGGTCTGCGCCAAGGCCGGGATCGCGCCGGGTGAGATTGGCCAGATCATTCATGGCACCACGCTGGCCACCAACGCGCTGATTGCGCGGACGGGGGCCAAGACGGCCCTGATCACCACCGAGGGTTTTCGCGATGTCATCGAAATGCGCACGGAATCGCGGTTTGAGCAATATGACCTCAACCTGACCCTGCCGGAGCCTCTTTTGCCGCGTCAGATGCGCTTTACCGTACCTGAACGGGTAGACGCCAATGGCAAGGTCTTAATCCCGCTTGATCGCGCCGCTGTCGAAGCTGTCGCTGATCAGATCGCGCAGGCGGGATTTGAATCGGTCGCCGTGGGGCTGATCCACGCCTATCTGAACCCCGCGCATGAGAAATTGATCCGTGATGTGCTGGCGGACAGGTTGCCGGATGTTGCCGTCTCGATCTCATCCGAGGTCAGCCCCCAGATGCGCGAATATGAGCGTTTCAACACCGTTGTCGCCAACGCCTATATCAAGCCGCTGATGGCCTCTTATCTGGGCCGGTTGGAAGATCGCTTGCAGGCCGAGGGCGTGCAATGCCGCATCTTCCTGATGCATTCTGGCGGCGGCATCATCTCTATCGAAAATGCCGCTGCCTTTCCCGTGCGGCTGGTTGAATCTGGTCCGGCGGGTGGCGCTGTCTTTGCCGCGCATATCGCGGCGCGCTACGGGTTGGACAAGGTGCTCAGCTTTGACATGGGTGGCACGACCGCCAAGATTTGCCTGATCAAGAACCAGACGCCCAAAACCAGCCGCGTGTTTGAGGTCGCCCGGACCTATCGGTTCAAGAAGGGGTCTGGCATGCCGATCTCTATCCCCGTGATCGATATGGTCGAGATCGGGGCCGGTGGCGGGTCATTGGCGCATGTCGACAGCCTGCGCCAGATCCGCGTGGGGCCGGAAAGTGCCGGGTCAGAACCCGGGCCGGCCTGCTACATGCGCGGCGGCACCCATCCAGCTGTCACTGACGCTGATCTTGTGCTGGGCAAACTTGATCCCGATAATTTCGCCGGTGGCGCAATCGCGCTGGACCCTGATCTGTCAAAGGACGCGCTGACCAGCCAGATTGGCACACGGCTGGAGATGTCACCGACAGAGGCCGCCTTTGGCGTGGCCGAGGTGGTGGATGAAAACATGGCCAATGCCGCGCGTGTGCAT
>JAHDGO010000391.1:818-2408 GCA_020627605.1 Yoonia sp. | reverse complement strand
GACCAAGGGCGACCCATGCAATACGCACAAGATCCGGGTCAGGCTCGGGGCTTTCACAGCAAAAGCGGCCCACCTCCAGCATGGGGGCGTCGATATCGGCGAGCGTGGACAGATCATAGAACTGCGCACCGTAGCTTTCGCCGATGGCGCGGCCATGGGGAAACAGGCGAAACCGGCAGGTCGCGAGCAAAAGGCCGCTTTTGTTGCTGATCATCAGATGATGCGCGCCGGCGTCAAACCGGTCTCTGTCTCGGCCGATCCGACCGCGAAAACACAGATGCCGCAGGATCTGACATTCCACCACGTCACCGGCTGTTGCGGCCAGCCCGACAGTATAACGTCCTTGTTGATACGGAAATGTCATCACCACCCACCTTGGTCTCGTACCGGCACTGACCTAAGTTAGGGTGATGATACAAAAACCTCATGGGGAATTGATGGAAAAAATTGTCAAAACCGATGCCGAATGGCGCGAACAGCTGTCTGACCTGGCCTATAAGGTCACACGCAAACATGGCACCGAACGGGCCGGCACGCATGAGGATTTCCCCAAGGACCCCGGCACATATCGCTGTGTCTGCTGTGATGCGCCGCTCTTTGATCAGGCGCATAAGTTTGAAAGTGGCACAGGCTGGCCGTCATTCTATCAGCCCATGGATGCAGAGATGGTGGGCGAAAGCGTCGACCGCAGTTTCTTCATGAAGCGGACAGAGGTGCATTGTAACCGGTGCGAGGCGCATCTGGGTCATGTGTTCCCTGATGGTCCACAGCCCACGGGCCTGCGCTATTGCATCAATGGCGTGGCGCTGACCTTCGACGCAGAAGGCTGATGCGGACCTAGTCCCGCGGCCAAAGCTGCGGGAAAAAATCGCCTGCGATACGGTCGCCTTCGCGGTAGCCCGCGGCCTCAAACTGCGCCCTTTCGTCTTTGGCCCAGTCGCCACGATAACGGATGATGCCATCCGGTCCGGTCATACGCAGCGTAAAGCGGCGGACGGTCTGCGTGGGGGTGACCGAAGACAAGGCGCCATGCAGCGTGCGCATGTCGAAGAAGATGCAGTCGCCCAGATCCAGATCCCATTGCAGCAGGTCATAGTCTTCGGGGGCTGCGTTGACGTCCGGCGGCGGGTGGTAGGTCTTGCCTGCCACCTCTTGCGCGCCGGGGCTGGGGTGTCCGTCAGCAAAGCGGACACGCATGAACAGCTTGTCCCACAGGTGTGATCCGCGCAGGAAGGCGATCCCGTTTTCTTTCGACACAGGTTCGAGGGGCAGCCAAAGGACGCACATCGTGCCTTCGAAATCAAAGTAGGACAAATCCTGATGGAATGGCGCGCGCGAGGTCGATCCCGCCTCGCGCAGGAACCAGTTATCCATGACAAGATTGACCGCTTCGGCCCCCAAAAGCTCTGCCGCCAGTGGTGCGCAGGGCGAGTGGCGGACAAAATCCTCAAACTGCGGGATCTTGTTCCATGCCCAGTAATCCTCGAAATAGGCGGGGGCTGTTGGGTCTTTGGTGTGCCGGGTCAGATTGGTGGTGGGGTTGGCCATGTCGGCATCAATCCCGTCGCGCAACTGGGCCAGCCATTTGTC
>JAHDGO010000391.1:0-808 GCA_020627605.1 Yoonia sp. | reverse complement strand
GCGCAGGCAGACTGCACCGTCACGGCGGAAATCAGCGATCTGATCTGCAGTAATCTGGCTCATTCCGTTACCCTTTCCAAAACAGTCCAAGGCAACAGATCACAGCCTAGAAATCTGCGCCGCCGCCAGTGTCTTCGCCAAGCAGCGTGCCGGCATCCAGCCGCCCCAGCGATCCGAACAACTGGCTGAGGAAGGTGACATCGTTGATCCCGTCCTCTGTCACGCGGCGGTCCAGCACCACAACGCGGCCATCATCCAGCGTATAGCGCGAGATATTGCGCACGCGGTCGTCCGGCGTGAAATCAACGGCCAGTATCTCGCGGCTGATTTCTTCGGGTGCGAAAGGCCCGAAGGTGCGGAACTGGCTGGCGGCATAGTAGATCGTGTTCCGTTCCACCGCGCGGTCGGCGATGGGCGGACCGAAAAGGGCAATCACCTCATCCTTGGTGGTGGACCCGACAGACACCTGTGCGACCTCTGCCGCTGGCGGGATAAACCCGTGAAACCGGTCAAGATCGGTACAGCCTGCAACAACCACGGCGACGGCGACCGCACATGCCAGACGCCATCCATTTTGCCGCTTGCCTGTGATCGCACCCATGACGCGCCCTCTTGCCTTGGCGCCTTGCGCCTTTTATCCCCGATACAGCACACCCCGCCCCGGTTCAAGAATGGATGCCAGCATTGTCAGCCCTGCCTAAATCACAGATCCGTTTGGCCGATCTGACCACCCGCAAGGCGACGGAATTCAGCCTGATGCCCACCGCCGATGAACGGCAGGCCGTGGCAGAGGTACTGGGCATCTCTG
>JAHDGO010000390.1 GCA_020627605.1 Yoonia sp. | reverse complement strand
ATTCTTCGGGTTTTTGCCGTCGTGAAATCGGTGCCGGCTGGTTTGCGTCTCTGAGAGACCTTTTCGACGTGACGCAACCATTCCCGGTCGTGTGACGTCAGGCACGATGCGCCATCTAACCCTCACCCACCTTGCGCGCGCCACTCCGCTGGCATCACCGGCGTCAGCGCCAGCAGCGATTTGGTGTAATCGGCCTGTGGGCTTTCATAGAGGTCTTCGGTCGCGCGCACCTCTTCGATCTTGCCGCCGCGCAGGACGGCCGTGTCGTCGGCCATTTGCCTGACCACGGCCAGGTTGTGGCTGATGAACAGGATTGACAGACCGAACATCGATTGCAGGTCTTTGAGAAGGTTCAGGATTTCGGCCTGAATCGACACATCAAGCGCTGACGTCGGCTCATCACAGATCAGGAACCGGGGCCGCGCCAGCAGGGCCCGCGCAACGGCAACGCGCTGCCGCTGACCACCCGAGAACTGATGCGGGTATTTGTCGATGGCCTCTGGCTGCATACCCACCAGTTCCAGCATCGCGGCGGTCAGTCTGCGCCGTTCCGCCTTGTCCTGCACAAAACCGTAGAACCACAGCGGCTCTTCGAGGATCGCGCCGATCCGGTGACGAGAATTTAGGCTGGAATAGGGATCCTGAAATACCATCTGGATCAGCTGGCGCGAGGGATGATGCCGGTCGCGGGCCTTACCGAATGGCAGTGCCGCATCCCCCAGCAGCATGGTCCCGCTGGAAGGCGTCACCAACCCGGTGATCGCCTTGGCCAGTGTCGATTTGCCTGATCCGCTCTCCCCCACCAGCCCCATGATGGACCCGGGCCGCACTGTCAGGCTGACATTGTCCAGCGCAACATAGGGGTCGGGTTTGCGAAACAGAGAGGTCCGTGGCCCGGCGAATTTCACCGTCAGATCGCGCAGTTCCAACCCCGTCAGTGCATGCTTCTGCCCCTCCAGCAGCCACGTCTGCGCCGGATTGTCAGCAGCACCCACCACACCGTCCTTGTCGTCATCAGGCACCTTGAACCGGTCAAGGGGCCGGTCCAGTGGCGGAACAGCATCCATCAACGCGCGGGTGTAGGGATGCTCTGGCGCGCCTAGCACCTGCGCGGTCTCGCCGGTTTCCATCACCCTGCCCTTGCGCATCACGGTCACCCGGTCTGCAACCTGCGCGATAACCCCGATATCATGGGTGATCAGCATAAAGGCGATCTGCCGGTCCTTGGCCAACCGCCGGATCAGGTCGAGGACCTGACTTTGCACCGCCACATCCAGCGCCGTTGTCGGCTCGTCCGCGATAATCAGTTCAGGGTCGGTGCAGATGGCCAGCGCAATGACGACACGCTGCCGCATCCCGCCGGAAAACTGGTGCGGATAGGCTTTGATCCGTTCCGCCGCGTTCTTGATCCCAATCTCTTCCAGCAGGTCCACGGCGCGTTTGCGGGCGGCACTTTCGCTGACGTCGGAATGCGCCTGAATGGTCTCAATCAGCTGATCCTCGATTGTCATCAGTGGGTTCAGACTGGTCTGTGGGTCCTGAAAGATCATCGAAATCCGGTCGCCGCGCATCTCATGTGCCTGTTCCGGGGTGAGGCTGCGCAGGTCTGTGTCGCCCAAGGACAGCGCGCCGCCAGCGATATAGCCCGGCGCAGACAGCAAGCCGATCACCGCCGCGCCAACGGTGGACTTGCCCGCGCCGCTTTCGCCCACCAGGCCGTGAATTTCACCGGGCGCAATCGTCATGTCCACGTCGGCAATGGCCGTAAAGTCACCAAAGCGCGAGGGGAATTTGACGGCGAGGTCCTTGATCACCAGCATCAGCGCAGCCTCGGGTTAAAGACGTCGCGCAGGAAATCACCAAGGATGTTGATCGACACCACCAGCGCCACCAGAAACAGCGTTGGGATCCACAGGATCCACCATTCTCCAGACAGCAGGAACTGCATCCCGATGCGGATCAGCGTGCCAAGGCTGGGGCTGTCGGCAGGCAGGCCGATCCCGAGGAAGGACAGCGTCGCCTCAAGCAGAATGGCAGAGGCCAGATCGACCGTCATGATCACCAAAAGCGGGCCAAGGATATTGGGCAGGATATGCACGAACATCACGCGGGACGGACGCTGCCCCATCATGATCGCGGCCTGCACATATTCCTTGTTCATCTGCACGAATGTTGACGCCCGTGCCGTGCGCGCAAAGTTCACCCAAAGCGACAGCGCGATGGCAAGCGTCAGCACCGCGACCCGCAAGTCCTGCTGCACGGCGGCAGGCAGAACCCCCCGCGCGATCCCGTCGATCAGCAGGGCGGTCAGGATCGCCGGCAAGGCAAGCTGCACGTCGGCAATCCGCATCACGATGGCATCGAACCGCCCGCCGTAATAGCCCGCGGCAAGTCCCAGCCCCACGCCAAGCAC
>JAHDGO010000389.1 GCA_020627605.1 Yoonia sp. | reverse complement strand
CAGCGCAACGTCGTCCTGTCGGTGCGTGCGGCCAATATCACCGATGACGCCATCGCGCAGATTGATGCACAGCTGGGCGACGGCAGCGAATAGTCGACCGCTTGCGGGGCTGTCATGTGCTTGCTACTGATGCTGGGGGCGGCCTACAGACCGCAAGACCATGAAGGAGCCGCTAACGATGACCGAAGCTGTTACCACCGCTGACATTCAACTGATCCAGAAAATCCTGCCGCATCGCTATCCGTTCCTGCTGGTCGACAAGGTGCATAGCATTGATGGCTATTCCTCTGCTGTTGGCATCAAGAATGTGACAATGAACGAGCCGCATTTTCAGGGCCACTTTCCGGGCAACCCGATCATGCCCGGCGTCACAATTGTCGAGGCGATGGCACAGACGACTGCCGTAATGGTCGGTGCCTCGCTGGGGCTGACGGATGGCAATCTGCTGGTCTATTTCATGGCGATTGATGATTGCAAGTTCCGCCGCAAGGTCGTGCCGGGTGATGTGCTGGAAATGCATGTGGAAACCACACGCGGCAAACCGGGCGGCAAGGTGTGGAAGTTCAAGGGCACCGCGATGGTCGACGGTGAACTGGCGGCAGAGGCTGCATTTACCGCGATGATGGACAAGCAAGCCTGATGGCGAACATCCACCCTTCGGCAGTGATCGCGGATGGCGCGCAGATTGCGGACGGCTGCACCGTCGGGCCGTTTTGCGTCATTGGCCCCAATGTGGTGCTGGATGCCGGGGTGGAACTGAAAAGCCATGTGGTAATCACAGGCGATACCCGTGTGGGTGCTGACACTGTGATCTTTCCGTTCGCGGTGATTGGTGAAATCCCGCAGGACCTGAAGTTCGACGGCGAGACGACGAAACTGCGCATCGGTGCCCGCAACCGCATCCGCGAACATGTGACGATGAACACCGGAACGACCCAGGGTGGCGGGCTGACCCGGATCGGGGACGACGGATTGTTCATGGCGGGTTGCCATATTGCCCATGATGCGCAGATCGGTGACCGGGTGATTGTCGTCAATTCCTCTGCCGTGGCAGGTCACTGCGTGATCGAGGATGACGTGATCATCGGCGGTTTGTCCGGCGTGCACCAATGGGTGCGGATCGGGCAGGGCGCCATTATCGGGGCGGTCACGATGGTGACGAAGGATGTTGTCCCGCACGGGTTGGTGCAGGGCCCGCGTGGGGTGCTGGACGGGCTGAACCTTGTCGGGCTGAAACGCAAGGGCGTTGACCGCGCCGATATCACCGCGCTGCGGGCGGCGTTCCAGATGCTCAAGGACGGCGAGGGCACCTTTCAGGATCGCGCTCACCGTCTGGCCGAAGAAAGCGACAGCGCCTATGTGCAGCAGATGGTCGCCTTTATTCTGGGCGATACCGACCGCAATTTCCTGACGCCGGGCTGATGCTTGCCCTGATTGCAGGCATGGGTGATTTGCCGCCTGCCTTGGTGGCGCGACTGGCGGACCGCCCGCTTGTCTGCGCGATGCATGGATTCACCCCCAGTGTCACACCCGATCTGACCTTTCGGATTGAAAATCTGGGCAGCCTTCTGCGCGAGCTGCAGGCGCGCGGCGTGACAGAGGTCTGCCTTGCCGGGGCAGTCAAACGCCCCCAGATTGACCAATCCGCCATTGATGCCGCGACCATGCCGCTGGTGCCGCGCATCGCCGCGGCCATCGCGCAAGGCGACGATGGTGCATTACGGGCGATCATTGCGATTTTCGAAGAGGCTGGATTTACAGTGAAGGCGGCGCATGAAATCGCGCCCGACCTGCTGCCAGCGCCCGGCGTGCTGACACGCACGCAGGCAACGCCGCGGGCCGCACAGGACGCCGTCGTTGGTGAACAAACGATCGCCGAGATGGGCCAGCGCGACATTGGCCAGTCTTGCATCTTGCGCGCCGGGCGGGTGCTGGCCCGCGAGGGGCAAAGCGGGACAGATGCCATGCTGGCGCAATTTGCAGCATCTGACGATCCGATCTGGGGGGCGGTCGATGGGGTTGGCGCGCTGCTGGGCAGTGCCGCCGAATGGCTGAGCGGGCCGGATGGTGACCCTGTCGATGCGCGCGGTGCGATCCTCTTCAAGGCCCCGAAACCGGGGCAGGACCGCCGTGCGGACCTGCCGGTGATTGGCCCGCAAACCGCAGCAGGTGCTGTCGCGGCAGGGCTGTCAGGCATCGTGATCGAGGCTGGCGGCGTTATGGTGCTGGATCTGGCAGAGGTGCAGCGCCGTTTGGATGATGCGGGCCTGTTCCTTTGGGTCCGGCCCAAGGGGGGCGCATGAGGGTTTTTCTAATTGCAGGAGAGGCCTCCGGCGACAAACTCGGCGCGGCCCTGATGGCGGGTTTGAAACAACTCGCTCCGTACCACCATATCGCTTTGGGGGGACGCTTTCAG
>JAHDGO010000005.1 GCA_020627605.1 Yoonia sp. | reverse complement strand
CCGACGCCGCCTCTTGCGGTGACATGCGGCGGAAGAGCCTGTCCTGCATATTTGCGGGATCGTCCTTGATGTAGAACTGCGTGGTCAGCAACTCTGCCTCATCATCGCGGATTTTGACGTGGATGTGCGGCGTGCGGCCGGGGTATTTCGCTGGTTTGATCGTGCGAAAGCTGTAGCGCCCCTCGGCATCGGTGATGTCATGGCCAAAGCCCTGAAACCCTGCGTCATGCACCAGATCGCGGTCATCGCCGGGGTGCATGTACTTGCCCTGCACGTCACATTGCCAGATTTCGATGCGCAGCCCGCTGCGGGGCCTGCCGTCGCGATCCAGAATCTGTCCTTGCAGCGTGATAACCTCGCCGCCTGCGCGTTCCACGACACCGGTGATCTTGACCAGATCATTGTCGATATCGGCGCGGCGCATGGACGGCGCGGGGTAGAACGGCCCTTCGGTCGCACTTGGCGTGGCCGTGGCAGCCAGTGCCCGGCCCGGCGTGACGATCAACGCGCCAGCCGCGGTGGCCAGCCCTGCCAAAGTATCGCGCCGTGTCTTGAATTTGGTCATGTTGACGCCTTCCATATCTGTCTGGTGCCGTCGGTTTTGTGTGAAAGTCATGTAAGGCGGCTGCGCGGCATCTCCACTGTTCAAGAAGATGCCGCGCGGCCAGATGGCTTTATGGCCACTGCTGCTCGCCCTCGAACACCTTCGCAGAGATTTGCAGCGCGATGCCGCCGCCAAGTTCCGGATAGGCCTCTTGAATTGCGGCCATCAGCTCTTCCGATCCGTTCGCGGCTGCGGATGCGGCGACGAATGCATCAATATAGCCGCGGGTATAGGACACGATGCTGGCGTCCTCTGCGCTCTCGCCATTCACATGGCCCGGCAGGATGCGCGCGGGTTCAAGTGCCAGCAGGTCGTCCAGCGTCTTGCGCCAGTTGTCGAGTTCCGCCTCGGTCTGGGTATCGGCCATCCAGACATGCATGTTTTCGAACAGGATCACGCCGCCAAGTGCGGTTTCCTCTGATGGCACCCAAAGGAAGGTGCGCGCAGGGTCGTGGCCGTCAAAGCCGACAATCTGCACGGTTTCGCCATCAACGGTCAGGCTGTCGCCGTCGATCACGTCAGGCACGATCAGCTCTGACGGGGCGTTGTCCTTCAGTGCCGGTGCCCATGTTTCGAACTTGCCTTCGATGGTCTTGGCGATGCCATCAACGGTGGCTGGTGTCGCAACAAACTGCGCATCAGGAAATGCCGCACGAATGGTATCAAGGCCAAAGTAGAAATCGGGGTCCTTGTGGCTGATGTACACAGTTGTCAGCGTCTTGCCTGTCGCGCGGATCATCTCGACCAATGCCTCGGCGTCGTCCTTTTCAAACTGCGCGTCAATCAGAACAACCTCTGTCGGGCCTTCAATCAGGCTGGAAGAGACTGGGAACAGGCTGCCCTCATTGGCAACGTAGGGTGTGATTGTCAGGTCAGCGGCGGCGGTGGTAGCGATCACGCCAGCCGCAACGGTAGTCAGCAGGGTTTTCATGGGTTCTATCCTTCTATGCGACGAGCGTCGCGATGGTTTCAGGGGTCTTGTAGTAGTCAGCGATATTGACCAGGGCGGTGCCGTGGTCGGTGTGGTGCAGCAGGGCAGGCACGCCGCTGGCACCGTAGGTCTGTTGCAGCTTCTGGGCCGCGATGCTCAACGCGTCTGCCTTCTCGGCTCCCGCCGATAACGGCTGGGTGATGCCAAATCGCTTGACCGCGTCCTGAACGGCGTGCCCATCGTTTGCGCGGGTCCCGTCCACAAAGCGGGCAGTCTGCAATGCGCGCGACAGGGCCATTTCCGCCTTGGCACCCTGATCATGCACAAGTGCTGCCGCCCAGGCGGTCAGTGTTGAATCCAGCACCGCGTCAGGATCGCGCAATATCTTTGCGACATAGGTCTCGCTGAAGGGCTGCCCTGAGAGCGCGGCGATGCGGGCGTCATATTTTTCGGCCATCGCGCCAAAGCCATCGCCCATCCGGTGGGCATTGGGTCCCTGGAAAAGATGGCGGTGCAGCACATCGACCTGCGCGCCGCTGTCGATCAGTGACGCAATGACTGGGGCCGCGCCGTAGCACCAGCCGCAATAGGTGTCGTAGATATAGGTAAAGCGTGACATTGGTGCCTCCGTCCTTTGGATGACGGATAGGTAGGGCGGCATGGTTGTTATCTAAAGGAAGATTTCATAGAAGCTAGGTCAACGAAAAGTTGACATTGGGTTCCCATGGCAAATCTGAATCGGCTGGAATATTTCGTCGCGATCGTCGAAGCGGGCACGATCACCAAGGCCGCAGCGCAGCTGGGTGTCAGCAAAGCGGTTGTCAGCAAACAATTGCAGGCCCTTGAACATGACGTCGGCGCGACCCTTGTCCTGCGCAATGCCAGAAACCAGAGCCTGACCCAGGAAGGGCAGACGCTGTTTGAGGCCGCGCAAGCCTCGCTGGCGCAGGTTGAAGAGGCCCTTGAAAACATCCGCAGTGGACATGATGCGCCTTCAGGTGTTTTGCGGGTGGCGGCACCGCTGGATCTTGGGATCAGATTTATCGCACCCTTTGTCGCCCGGTTTCAGGCCGATTATCCTGCGGTCACGGTGGACCTGCGGCTGAGCGATACGCGCCATGATCCCGTCGCGGCGCGGTTTGATATCGCCTACCGGGTGGGCTGGCTGACGGATTCGTCCAATCTGACGCGCAAGTTGGTGAATTTTGATCAGGTGCTGGTTGCGGCACCCCGGCTGTTACAGCGGATTGGCCCGTTGACTGATCCTGCTGATCTGAACGGATTGCCCTTCATCGCCCACCATATGTTGTCCAGCCCGCTCAGGTGGCATTTCACGCATCACAATAATGGCGCGCGCGATATCGTGTTTGACGCGGCGATTTCGGTTGATGTGACGCTTGGGATCAAGGCGATGTGTCTGGCGGGGGCGGGTCTTGCGGTTTTGCCCAGCTTTGAAATTCAGGGCGATCTGGCACGCGGCGATCTTGTGGCCTGCCTGCCCGACTGGCGTTTGCCATCAGGGGGCATCTATTCTGTCTATCCGCCAACGCCCTATCGGTCCGCGGCAACCCGGCGTTTCGACCGTGAGTTTGCAAGGTATTTCGTGCGGCAACTGGCCTAGGGCTGGCCGGCTATTTTGAGAAATGCATGACCAGTTTGGGAAAGACATCATGCAGGCTGGCGATAACATCGGGCCCAAGACAATCCTCGACAGCCTTGCGGCGTGCGGTAAAGCGCGGTGCGATCCGCGCCATCAATGCCAGTCCATCCGGTGACAGCCGCACCAGCTTTCTGCGCTTGTTGGTGGGGTCACCTGCGAAAACCACCAGACCCTTTTTGGCCAGATCCGTCGCCGCGCGGCTGATCTGTGCGTTGTCGGTCACCATATGGCGGCCCAGATCGGCAATCGACATTTCCTCAAATGTCTCAACGGTCTTGAGCAAGCGGTAGCTGAGCAATGTCAGTGGCGTGTCCTCAAGCAGGGCCAGCGCGTTCATGTCCATCAGTTTCGAGATCATGGAAAACTGAAAGGTGACATTGCTTTCCAGCTGGCGCACGCGGAACAGTTGCTGTTCCAGCTCGTGTGACGTCATCTTCATGTCAAACCCTCCATGTTACATCATTTGCATCATTAATGTTGATGATGTCATGATTATAGTCTACGCTAACACCATAATGGGCGCTATCGAAAAGATTCGCCCGCAGGGAGGAGATATGTTGCAGATGTCAGGTTTGCCCGGTCGGGACAGGCTTGTAAACGGTGGCGAACACCGTGGGCACTGGCGCGCAGATATGTCCAAACGCACGAAAGTCAGCGGGCTGGAGGGCCCCCGAACGGATACGCTTTGAAGGAGGAAAAGCATGCAATTCAAGGTCTTGAAATCATTTGTCGCCGCAACGGCCATTGTGGCCGCAACTGCGACGTCGGCCATTGCCGAATGGGCACCTGAAGGGCCGATCAAACTGATGATCGCGTTCCGTGCGGGGGGTGGCGTTGATACATCCGCCAGACTGCTGGCAGAGGATATCGCCGCCAACAAAGGCTGGGAAATCATCCCTGAAAACGTCGCCGGTCGTGGTGGTCTGGCCATGGCAGCCGCGCTGATGGAAGAACCTGCCGACGGTCTGGCCATCGGCATGACGGCGCTTGATAGTCTGGCCTACGGCCTGCTTGTCGCGCAGAACCCCGGCATGACCTATGAGGATTTCACCTATCTCAGCGCGATCACCGGCACGCAGACCGCCTTGATTGCCAAGGCCGATCGCGGCTGGACCACCATCGCTGACGTGATCGAAGCCGCCCGCAATGGCGAGTCGATTGCTGCTGGCGCGATGAGCGACAAGCTGGCCGATGCGACATATCTGCTGGGCGAAGCCAATGGTGTGGAGTTTACCACGGTCATGGTCCAAGGCGGCCGGGGTGGTCTGAACGGCGTTGTGGCCGATGACCTTGATATCGCGTGGGCTGCCGGACCGCAGACCAGTGGTGTGCTGGCTGGTGATCTGGTCAATCTGGTGTCAGCTGAAACAACGCCATTGAACATCTCGCCCGACGCGCCGCTGCTGTCGGAATTCGGTGTGGAATATGACTTTGGTACAAAGTTCGGCGTTGTCGCACCGGGCGGACTGGATGACGAAGCACGCACAGCACTTCAGGACGCCATCGTCGAAGTCCTCAACGACCCTGACAGCAAGCTGGTCGAGTTCATCTCCAAGGCGTTTTCCGGGCCAGAGCCGATCGCCGGTGCGGACTTCGACGCCTATATGGCCGCACAGGTCGAGGGCAATCAGGCCCTGCTTGCCGCGACCGAATAATCCGCATCTGAACATGGACCGGGCCAGCACTGGCCCGGTCTGACCACGTCGGGGAGGACTGCCATGCTGGGGCGCACGGCTGAAATTGTCATCGCATCACTGTTTCTGGTCTTTGGTCTGCTGGCCGCGCTTGTCTGGATCCCGCTGGATTCAGAAACCGCCATGATCGAAACCCACCGGCGGCAAACCAGTATGGGCGACGCTTTCCTGCCTATCGTGGCCGCTGGATTAATCGCCGTCTGTGCCGCCGTGCAGTTGCTGCTGAGCCTGCGGCGCACCGACACCTCTGACACGGAAGGCCCGGTGCTTGATGGTCAGTCGATGGCGTTTCTGGTGCAGTTCTTTGGCATCACGGCGATTTCTCTGGCGGTGATGTATTGGGCAGGGCCCTTGGCCGTCAGCCTTTTTGCCGAGGATGGCGCCACCTACCGCCAGTTGCGCGGCACATACCCCTACAAACTGCTTGGCTTTGTCCTGGGTGGCACAGCGCTTGTCTTTTTCATCACTGCCATGGTCGAGGGGCGGATGAAGGCCGCGCGCATTGTCTCGTCTGTTTTGATGGTGGTCGCATTGATCGCGATCTTTGATCTGCCCTTCGACACGGTGCTCTTGCCCCCGAACGGAGATTTCTGATGACCGTGATGGAGTATGTCTGGGCCGGTGTCATGGCCGTCTTTGCCGGGCCAGAGGCGTTTTCGCTGTTCGGGATCGGGATTTCCATCACCATCCTGATGGTGGCGACCGGTTTTTTGCTGGGGATCGTGATCGGGGCCACGCCCGGACTGGGCGGCCCCTTTGTCATGGCGGTGTCGCTGCCGATCCTGATTTCATTTTTTGGGTTCACGCCGGATGCGCTGTTGCCGGTCATGGGCTTTCTGATTGGGGTGATGAAAGGGGCGACCGTGGGCGGGGCCGTGCCTGCCATCCTGTTCAACACACCCGGCACGCCAGATGCGTTGATGACCACGCTTGACGGCTATCCGATGACGAAGAAGGGGCAGGCCGGCAAGGCGCTGCGCACCGCGCATTTTGCCTCTGCATCCGGTGATACATTCTCTGATCTGGTGCTGTTCACAACGGCCCCTTTTCTGGCCATCGTCGTCGAGGGCTATCTGGGGTTTGCCGAAAAGGCGGCGTTGATCATCCTGTCGCTCAGCTTTGTTGCGGCCGTTGTCGGGGCCTCGCCCATGAAAGGGTTGATCGCGGCCTTCTTCGGCATCCTCATGGCTTCTGTCGCCACCGGCGAGGATTTTTATCCGCGCATGTCCTTGGGCACCGATTTCATGGCCAACGGGTTTCCCCTGATCACCGCCGTTCTTGGTGTGCTGATTATGGGCGAGGTCATGCATTCCATCGAAGAGATGTGGCGCGACCGCCGGACAGAGCGGATCAACACCCAGACCCCCGCATCGTCAGACAACAGCCTGACCATGAAAGAGCGGCGGCGCCTGATGCCCTATATCGGTATTTCCGCCCTCGTCGGCACGGTGATCGGCGCGCTGCCCGGTATCGGCTCTACGCTTGCGGCGACGCTGGGCTATGCCACCGGCCAGAAAATTCACAAAGGCCCCGTACCATTCGGTGAAGGCACGCCCGAAGGTGTCGCCGCGACCGAAGCGGCCAATTCCTCTGTCTCCGGCGCGAACCTTATTCCGGTGCTCAGCCTTGGTATTCCTGGCAATGTCGGTGCCGTCTTTCTGATCCTCGCTGCCGAAAGCATCGGCGGCTTCAACCCCGGGCCCTCTGTCTTTCGCTTTACCGTGGACGAGGTGAACCCCGAACTGGTGATCGCCTTTGGCCTTTTCACCACGATGATGTTCGCGAACATCCTGAACTGGACGATTGGCGGGCAATTCATGCGCTGGGTTGGCGTGATGTCGAACGTGCCCAAGGCTGTGCTGATGCCCATGGTCCTGTTGCTGACGATCACGGCCGTTTATGTACAGGAAACCTCGATGCTGTCGGTTTACTACCTTTTGGCCTTTGGGGTGCTTGGCTATCTGATGCGCAAGATCAAGATGCCGATCCTGCCATTTGTCATTGCCTTCATTCTGGCAGGTAATCTGGAAACAGCCATGCGGCAGGCTTTTGCGGTGTCAGGCGCCGATCCGTTCTTCCTGTTCCGGTCCGGCATGTCCGTCACCTTCCTGGTGCTGTCCGTGGTCGTGGTTGTCTTCTTCACCCGCAAGCAAAAGCCGCAGACGGCGATATCGTCCGAAGTGTCCTGAGAAAGCCGGTTTCATGTCGATCAAGAACATCCTTGTCGCCTTCAATGGCTCTGACAGCAGCGAAGCAGCCCTGCACACGGCCTTGCTGATGCATGACAAATACGGCTGCCATATCACCGGGTTGATGGTGCATTCCGGCCAGCGTGAAAAGCTGAGTGCGCATAGCTGGGTGCCCGAAAACGTGCGCGAAACCATCGCCAAACGCGTCAGCGAGATTGAGGGCGAGATCGAGGCCCAGTTTCGCGCCCTTGCCGAACCGCGGGTCGCAGCGGGGCAACTGCACTGGATATCACTGTTTGGCAACTCGGACGCGACGGTTGCGAAATATGCGCGGCTTTACGATGTGACGCTGGTCGGACGCTATGACGCCATCGAAGGGCAGGCGCATCTGGAGTTGCACCCCGAAGATATTGCCCTGCGCAGTGGCCGCCCCGTGCTGGTGGTGCCGCGCGGGCATCGCCCGGAAGGTATTCACGAAACCGCTGTCATCGCATGGGACGGGCAGCGCGCCGCGACCCGCGCTGTCACCGATGCCATGCAAATCCTGGAGACAAAGCAACGTGTCGATGTGCTGAGTATCGAGGATGGTTCTGTCAGAGGGCCGCTGGAAGGGATCGACGTGGCCACGGCACTCGCCCGCCATGACATCACGGTTGAACGGATACGCCGCCCCGGCAGCAAACGCCGGACCGGCGAAGAGATCCTTGCCTATTGCGAAGAGGTCAGCGCCGGCCTGCTTGTGATGGGCGCCTATGAACATTCGGTGTTCCGCGAACGCCTGCTGGGCGGCACGACACACCACATTCTACGCCACGCGAAACTGCCCGTCCTGATTTCCCACTAATCCACGCATACCCTGCAGAAGGTGCGCCATGAGCCAGCCGAATTTCATCTTTATCACCTCTGACCAGCACCGCGGCGACTGCCTTGGGGTCGAGGGGCGCAACATCCGCACACCGCATCTGGACTGGATGGCCGAGGAAGGCACCCGCTTTTCCGCGGCGATCTGCCCCTCGCCTGTCTGCCAGCCCTCGCGCGCATCCATACTGACAGGGCAGCTGTGTCGCACAAATGGCGTGCATGACAATGGCATCGATCTGGAGCCCGAGATCGGCGAGAAAGGCTTTGCCGGAACGCTGGCCGGTGCGGGGTATGAAACCGCCTATTTCGGCAAGGCGCATTTTTCCAGCTATGACGCACGGCACAAGACCGGCACCCCGGAAAGTGTGCTGAGTTCCGAGGATTACGGTGACGACTGGTATGGCCCCTACATGGGCTTTCAGCATGTCGAGACGATGATCCACGGGCACAACTGGTTTACCCCGCAAAAGCCACCACGCGGCCAGCATTTTGAACGCTTCTACTATGGCTCCGGGCGGGGTGACGCGCTGAACGCGCTTTACAAGCAAAATGGCGGTGACACCAAAGGTGCGGCGCAAACCTGGCACAGCCAGTTGCCGCTGGCGTATCATAACACACCCTGGACTGCAGACCGCGCGATTGAGTGGATGAAGTTCAAGCGTGACACCACGAAACCCTTCATGACGTGGATCAGCTTTCCCGATCCGCATCACCCTTTTGATTGTCCTGAACCGTGGTCCTATCTGCATGATCCCAAGGATGTGGATTTGCCTGAACACCGCAGCCGCGATCTTGAAAACCGGCCATGGTGGCACAAGGCCGCGCTGGAAAACAAACCACAAGGTGACCCTGAATCCATCGCCATCCGCGAGGCCTATTCCCGCGTGCCCCCGCAAACCGACGACCAGCTGCGCGAAATCATCGCCAACACCTACGGCCAGATCAGCCTGATCGACCACCATATCGGGCGGATTTTCAACGCGCTGCGCGAGGCGGGCCTGGATGACAACACTTATGTCATCTACTCGGCCGATCACGGTGACTGGCTGGGTGATCACGGGCTCGTCCTGAAAGGGCCGATGTTCTACGAAGGGCTCTTGCGCGTGCCGCTTCTGGTCAAGGGACCCGGTGTGCCTGCCGGACAGGTGGTGGATGAACCTGTTTCCAACATCGACCTTGGCCCAACCATGTTTGATCTGGCCGGTGTCGCACCGGGGCTGGACCAGCATGGGCAAAGTCTGCGCCCCTTCCTGGAGGGACAGGACGCGACCCGCGACTTTGCCATGTGCGAATGGGAACTTCTGCCCAATCGCGTTGGCGTGGCGCTGTCACTGCGCAGCGTGCGCACACGCACCGATAAGCTGACGATGGATATGCGCTCTGGCGAGGGGGAGATGTATGATCTGGCGAATGACCCGCATGAGATGGTGAATGTCTTTGCCGACCCGGCCTATGCCGCACGGCGCAAAACGCTCGAAGGGTATCTGGCACAGCGCCCTGACGATATCGGGCCGTTGCGCACCCCCGTCGGCCCGGCATAGGTCAAGGGATGAGCACACTGGCCAATACCGACCCGTCGCTGTGGCACATGGCCGCCAAGGCACGGCGGCGCATGCCCTTTTTCGCATGGGAATATCTTGACAGTGGCACCGGGATGGAACGTCTGGTTGATCGCAACCGCGCGGCGCTTGACGCGGTAGAGATGACACCGCGGGCGCTGGGCGGGCGGTTCACACCGGACCTGCGGACCACCTTGTTGGGACAGGAGTTTTCCGTGCCTTTCGGGGCCGCACCTGTGGGCATGTCAGGGCTGATGTGGCCCGGCGCAGAACTGGCGCTGGCATCGGCGGCAAAAGACAAGGGGTTTCCCTACGGACTCAGTATGGTGGCCAATGAAACACCAGAGGATGTCGCCGCCCGCGCGGGCCCCAATGCATGGATGCAGATCTACTGCCCCAAGGAACCTGCCGTGCTGGATGATCTTGTGGCGCGCAGCAAGGCGGCCGGGATAAAGACACTGATCATCACCGTGGACGTGCCCGTCGGATCACGCCGCGAACGGCAATTGGCCGCGGGCCTGACCGTGCCGCCAAAGATGAATGCCACAACGCTTTGGCGCGTGGCTCAACGCCCGGCCTGGGCGCTGGCGACGCTGCGCTATGGCCAGCCGCGCTTCAAAACGCTGGAGCGGTATTTCCCCAAGGACCAGATGCGCGAAGGGGCGAAACTGATCGGCAGTATCGTCGATGGCCGCCCCGACTGGGATTACTGGGACCGGTTGCGCAGCAACTGGGACGGCAAGCTGATCATCAAGGGGATCATGCATGCCGACGACGCGGCCATGGCCATGGATCACGGGGCCGATGCGGTCTGGGTGTCAAACCATGGCGGGCGGCAGTTTGACGGTGCACCCGCAGCGATCAGCGCCTTGCCAGAGGTAGTGGCCCGTGTCGGCGGGCAGGTGCCGGTGATCTTTGACAGCGGGCTGCGCGGCGGGCTTGATATCGCAAGGGCGCTGTCGCTGGGGGCTGATTTCTGCTTTCTCGGGCGGGGGTTCCTATACGGTGTCGCGGCCCTTGGCGCACAGGGCGCGGGCCATGTCTATGACACCCTGCGTGGCGATCTGGAAAACAACATGATCCAGCTGGGCGCGCGCCTGCTGGCGGATCTGCGATCAACAGGCTGATAAGACGATGACGCGAAACGTGCTTTTCATCATGTGCGATCAATTGCGCGCCAATTACCTTGGCTGTGCGGGGCACCCCACGATCCGCACCCCCAACATCGACGCGCTTGCCGCGCGTGGCGTGCGGTTTGCCAACAGCTATGTACAATCTCCGATCTGCGGCCCCAGCCGGATGAGCACCTATACAGGGCGCTATGTGCGCAGCCACGGATCTGACTACAACAACGTGCCCCTGCGTGTGGGTGAGTGGACATTGGGTGACCACCTCAAAAGCAGCGGTGCGCGGGCGGTCCTTTGCGGCAAGACCCACGTCAAACCCGATCTGGCGGGCATGGCCCGTCTGGGCATCGACCGTCACAGCCCCGCCGGACGCCATATCGCCGCTGGCGGGTTTGAGGAATGGGACAGGCATGACGGGCTTTACCCGCCGGAACTGGGCCGCGATTGCGCCTATGACGATTATCTGCGGTCGCATGGAATGGGCGGCGACAACCCGTGGCATGACTGGGCGGCCACCGTGGTGGCCCCCGACGGCAGCCTGAAAAACGGCTGGCTGAACGCTAATATCAACCTGCCAGCGCGTGTGCCCGAAGAACATTCGGAAACGGCCTATTCCACCAACCGCGCGATCGCGTTCATGCAACAGGCCGGTGACAGCCCGTGGTGTCTGCATTTAAGCTATATCAAACCTCACTGGCCCGTCGTCGCACCGGCCCCCTATCACGCGATGTACGGGCCCGACGATGTGATCCCGCCAGTGCGCGGCCCGGATGAACGCACCAACGCCCATCCGGTCTATGCCGCCAATCATGACGCACGCCATTCCACGCTTTATGACACGCCGGGTGCGCGCGAACGGATGATCGCCGCCTATATGGGGCTGATCACCCAGATTGATGACCACATCGGGCGGCTGATGGGCTGCATGTCCGATGCGGGTCTGCTGGATGACACCCTGATCATCTTTACCTCTGATCACGGTGACTATCTGGGCGACCACTGGATGGGCGAAAAGCTGTTCTTCCATGACGCATCCGTCAAGGTGCCGCTGATTGTGGTCGACCCGTCAAAGGCTGCTGATGGGACGCGCGGCACCGTCGATGACCGCCTGACAGAGGCGATTGATCTGGTGCCCACGATTGTGGACTACATGGGCGGCGACCTGCGCCCGCATATTCTGGAAGGCCGCAGCCTGTTGCCACTGGTACAGGGCAAGGATGTCACCGACTGGCGGACCTGTGCCTTCAGCGAGGCGGATTACGGGCGCACGGCGGCGCGGGACGCGCTGGCGCAGCCGACCGGACAATGCGGAATGGTCATGGCCTGCGACGGGCGGTGACATCCATTGCCCCGGCCCGCGCCCCATGCTGTTTGATCTGCAGGACGACCCTGAGGAGCTTTGCGATCTGGGTCGCCATCCGGACCATGCCGAGACGCGCGCGCGCATGGCGGGGCTGGTGCTGGACTGGGCGCTGCGCGGGGCGATGCGGATCACCCAGACTGACGCAGAGATCGAAAACAAGGGCCCTGAATACGCCAAAGGCGTGCTGATCGGCTTTTGGGACGAGGCGGAACTGGCCGCCGCGAAGGCGCAGCTTTAGCGGCGCGGTGCATCCTCTGGCCAGACCACACGAAACCCCTGATGGGTTGTGGCGCTGTCAGGCGAAGTGCCGGATCTGGCAGCAATCCGGTAGCGATAGCAATAGGATTTGTGGCACAGAAACGACCCGCCCTTGGACAGCTTGTACCCCTTCATGCCAGCCACCCGCGCCTTGACCTCTTTTTTCAGAGAGGCAATGCGAAACGGGTCTGCCGTCCATTCCCAGACATTGCCAACCAGATTGTAAAGACCATAGCCGTTGGCGGCAAAACTTGTGGCTGGCGCAGTGGTCACATAGCCGTCCTGCGCTGTGTTTGTTTCGGGGAAATGCCCCTGCCAGATGTTGCATGGCGTATGGTCGGTGTCGTTGGGTTCCGCGTCACCCCATGGAAAGCGGACGTCGCCCAAACCGCCGCGGGCTGCGTGCTCCCACTCTGTCTCTGTCGGCAGGCGGCCACCGGCCCATGCGGCATAGGCCTGCGCATCATGCCATGACACCTGCACCACCGGATGATCCGGGTGCCAGGCTTTGGTCATCGTTTCGGGTCCGTTGATATCGCGCCAGTTGGCCCCATCAACGCGGCGCCACCATTCCACATCGACGATCCCCTGTGTCGGGCCAACGGCCTTTGGCACCTGCGCCCAAAACACAAAGGACCAGCCGAATGTTTCGGCCTCCGTGATGTAACCTGTCGCGTCGACAAAGTCCTTGAAGGCGGCATTGGTGACGGCGGTGCGGCCCATGCGAAACGGGGCCACCCTGACCTGCCGGACAGGGCTTTCGCCATCATTGGGGATCTGTGGTGCGCGGGTCCCGACCAGCGCGCGGCCACCGGGGATAGGGGCCGCATCATTGCGCAGGGCCTGCACCTGTGCCGCGGATGCCCGGGCCACGGCCTGCACTGACCCCGCCCCGGCATTGCGCGGCGGGGTACAGCAGGATTTGGGCTGGGGCGGTGCAGACATCAGGGTGATCCGGGCAGGCGGGCTGCGGTCATTTTTGCGTGGTGCCGGGTGAGGCGTCACTCAAAGTATGTCGCGTTGCGCCCACCCACCACAATGTCAAAATCATAGGCCTCGTCCACATCAGCCCCGTTCACATCGCGCGGCGTGCCAATGTTGCGGGCAAAGGCGTCACCCATCAAAATCGCCATCGGATCGCTGGCATTATTGGGTTCATCCGGGAAATACATCTGCGTGATCAACCTGGCAGAGCCGCCGCTGACCGACAAATGGATATGCTTGGGCCGCCAGCGCCCGATGTCGGGACGGGCCAGATAGGCACCCGGGCTGATCGTCCAGAAACGATAGCGCCCCGCCGCGTCCGTCAGCACACGCCCCATGCCGTAGAAGTTTTCGTCCAGCTGCAGGCCGGAGTGGTCTTCGACATGCCGATAGCGCCCATGGGTATTGGCATTCCATATCTCGATCAGGGCATGAGAAACCGGTCTGCCGCTTTCGCTGCGCAGGGTGCCAGTGACCTCGATCGCGGTGCCCTGGGCACGCGGACGGCCCGGCGCGGTGCGGGTCAGGTCCCATTCATGCGGGCCGGTGCGATAGGTGGCAGGCACCACCGGCACAAAGCTGTCGCGCACCCCTTCCGGGATCAGTCGCAATGGCTGGCGCGGCGTGCGCTGGTCAGAGGTGTTGTCGGTCGGGCCAATGCCCAGAATACGGCCTTGCTTGGTCATGGCTCAGCTCTCCAGATCATCAAAAAACGGTGTTTCGTCGGGACCGGCCATGACGATGTCAAAGACATAGACCTCTTCGCCCTTGGCGGTGCGTCCGTCATGGCGGGCCAGCAGGCGCGGGGCATCGGCCCCCGCCGCCTTCAGCACCGGATCAGTGTCGTTGCCGTCGGCATCGGCAAAGAACATCTGCGTTACGATCCGGTTGATGCCATCGGAAAACACGGTGATCGTGATATTGGGCGCACGGCCCGGCGCGGCACCGGGCATGATGGTGCGGAATTCATAGGCACCCGTGGCCGTCCGCTGGCGGCCATAGCCATGAAACCACGGGTCAATTGCGGGATCACCTTCAGTGGCCGGGGTGCGGTAGATGCCCTTGGCATTGGTTTGCCAGAATTCCAGCAAGGCCCCGTTGGCCAGATCGCCATGGCGGTCCAGAACACGGCCTCGCAGGATGATCCGCGTGCCGGATGCCTCACCCACGACGCCGGGATGAACGCAGGTCAGATCTTCCAGCGCCGGATCGGCAAAAGCGATGGGGAAATACGGCCCGCTGGTATCCTCGTTTGTGGCGGGCAAGGCGTTTGGCTGACGCGTTGTCATGGATGCTCCTCCATTGTCACTGGTGCGTTTTGTATATTAGACAGAGATATTGATGATAAGACAGGGTGTCCGGTATGGCCAAAGCGGCAAATCACGATGTTTATTTTGTCCCGGGACTGCATCGTGGCCTGCGCGTGCTTGAAATTCTTGGCGCGGCAGAGACGCCCATGTCGCTGAGTGACATTGCCCGCGCCATGGAACTGAGCCGGTCGTCCACCTACCGGCTGGTCTATACACTGCGGCATATGGAATTCATCAAAGAGGCCGAACAGGCCAATACATTCACATTGGGCGCGCGGGTGCTGAACCTTGGCTTTGCCTACCTCAACCAGCAACCCATCACCGATATTGCCCGCGTTCCGCTGGAAACCCTGCGCAATACCACTGGCGTCTCGACCCACCTGTCGGTTCTTGAAGGCCACGACGTGCTCTACCTGATGAGCCATCAGGCGCGATCCAGCTATACCTCGAACATGCGCACCGGCACGCGGACGCAGGCCTATGCATCGGCCATCGGCTGGGTGCTGCTGGGCGCGCTGGATAACGCGGCCTTGGCCACCCTTTGTCAGAATGTGACGTTTGAACGGTTCACGGATCACACCCCGAAAGATGCGGCCACGCTGATGGCGCGGGTAGCAGAGGTGCGAGAGGCCGGTTACGTGATTTCGCGCGGTTTTCGCGACCCCGGCGGGTCCAGCGTGGCGGTGCCGGTGCGCGATCAGACGGGCGGCATTGTGGCCTGCGTCAATGTCTCTGGTCCTGACAGCGGGTTCGACTTCGACAGGATGGACAGCTTCTATCTGCCGCAGACGCAGGCCGCCGCGCTGCAAATCTCGCGCGGGCTGGGATATGGCGGGGACTGACGCGCTCATAACTGCACCGGCAACGATGTGGGCCCGCGAAACGTAAAGCCGTACCACGGCACGGCCGCGGCGTCGCCCAGGACCATATGCGGAAACCGCGAAAACAGCAGCGGCAACATCACCTCGCCCACGGCCATGCGCGACAGATGCGCCCCCATGCAGAAATGCGGACCGTTGCCGAAAGAGAAATGGCGCGTCTCGGCGCGGTGCATGTCAAAACAGGCCCCATTTTCATAAAGCGCCTCGTCATGGTTGGCAGAGGCCTGAATAACGGAGACCCGCGTGCCGGCAGGCAGATCGATGCCATGCAGCGTGACCGGGGCCAGCGATTTGCGCGGGCTTGTCTGGATCGGGGCGACCCAGCGGATTGCCTCTTCGAAGACACGCGCGAACAGCGCCGGATCGGCCAGTACATCGGCACGCTGGTCGGGATGTGTCAGCAGGGCAAAGACCGCTGTCAGCAAGGCATCACGCGGTTCATTCACCCCGCCGCCAATGGATACCTTGATGTTGCACCTGATCCGTTCGCGGCTGCTGCGGGTGGCCATTGCTGCCAGGACCGAACCATCGTCGACACCTGCAATCCGTGCCAGATTGCGGTCGATGCAGTCATTCACCTCGGCATTGACGGCGTCACTGCGGGCGAAAATCGCCGCATCGCCAGCGACATTGCCCGCCCCGTCAATCAGGACCTGTGACCAGCGCACCAGATCGGCAGCGCTGGCCCCCTGCAACCCCAGCACATCGCGCAGAACCGCGCCTGCAAAGGGCGCAGCCAGATCCGTAAACAGGTCATGGGTCTGCCCCGGCTGCAACTGATCAAGGCAGGTTTCGGCATGTTTTTGCGCCAGGGCGCGCCAGTCTGTCTTGACCTTGCGCGCCGACAGACCAGGCTGGATCGCCATCCGCTCTGCCAGATGGGGCGGGCCGTCCTTGCGCATCATTGATGTCGCCTGAAATGCCCGCTCTGCCGGGGTGGTGGTGTCTTCGGATGTCCACAGATCGGTGTTTTCCTTGGCTGCGCGCACATCAGCGGCGCGGGTCAGCAATACGCGCCCTGTGGCCTGCAACAAGGCGACCGGGGCGGTGTCACGCAGCCTTTTGTAGACAGATGTGGGGTCCCGGTGCATGTCGGTCAGACTGACGTCGGATATGACCGGCAGCGCCACCATCACGCAGCAATCTGCAAGATGTCCCTTG
This sequence comes from Yoonia sp., assembly GCA_020627605.1. GTDB lineage: Bacteria > Pseudomonadota > Alphaproteobacteria > Rhodobacterales > Rhodobacteraceae > Yoonia. The sequence continues at coordinate 4,780 of JAHDGO010000005.1, read as the reverse complement.
CGTCGTCAGGTGTGGCCAATGTACCGCCAAGATCATCAATGATCCGCGCCGCCTTGGTGACCAGATCAGCGTTTGACCGGCAGTGTGTGCCCTTGCTGATATAGGCGGTGTCTTCCATGCCGATGCGCACATGACCGCCCAGAAGATAGGCCTGCGCCAACATCGGAAAGGCCGCGCGCCCGATTCCGAAGGCCGCCCATTGCGTGCCTTCCGGCAACTGGCTGACGAGATAGGCCATGGTTGCAGGGTTCGCCACCGCGCCAAAGCGCACGCCCAGCACCATCTGGACCATCAGCGGTGTGCGGATGATGCCGCGCGCCACAAAGTCCTTGACCATATGCAGATCGCCGCTGTCGAAAATCTCGATCTCTGGTGTCACACCGGCGGCATAGATTTCGCCTGCCATGATCTCCAGATTGCGGGGGCTGTTGATCACGCTGGCCGCACCAGACCACATGGTGTTGAAATCCAGCGTGCAGATATCCGGCCGCAAGGCCGTGACATGAGCCACACGTTTTTCCGGCGCACATAGGGTCGAGCCGGGGGCTGCCACCTGCGGGTCGTCGTCAGACGGCACAAAGCGGCCGCCTTCGCCAGTTGTCAGGTTCAGCAGCACATCGGTGTTCTTGTCCCTGATCCGGCTGACCAGCTCTTCATAGAGCGCCATGCTCATAGAGCCTTTGGCCGTCTCTGGGTCGCGGACATGCAGATGCACGATTGCAGCACCTGCAGCGGCGGCGGCCAAAGCCTCATCCGCGATCTGGGCAGGTGTGACAGGCAGATGCGGGCTGATCTCTGGTGTCATCAGATTGCCGGTGATTGCAGCCGTCAGGATGGTCTTGCGCGCCATGGTCAGGCACCCAACACATCGCCGACCGCGCTATGCAGGGTGCGCAGGATCAGGTCGATCTCTTCAGGGGTTGAGGTATAGGCCGGGGCCAGCAACACATGATCGCCGTTGGTGCCGTCGGCACAGCCCTGCGAGGGATAGGTCATCATGCCACGCGACTTGGCGGCCGCGCCAATCTTCATCGCGATGCCATCGGCGGCGGGGTAGGGGGCCTTGGTGTCACGGTCGGCCACAATCTCAATCGTCCAGAACAGACCGCGCCCACGGATGTCACCCACCTGAGGATGCTGGCCAAAGGCGGCGCGCAGACCTGCCTCCAGCTGGTCGCCGCGCGCCCTGACGTTGGACAGCAGGTCTTCATCCCGGATCACATGCTGTACGGCCAGTGCGCCGGCGGTGGCGATGGCGTGGCTCATGTAAGTGTGGCCGTTCCAAAGCTTGCCGCTGCCAGCGGCGATGGCATTGACCACCTTTTCGGCGGCCATCACGGCGGCAATCGGCTGATAGCCCGCACCAAGCCCCTTGGCCGTCGTCGTGATATCGGCAGCGATACCTTCCTGTTCCAGCGCTGGTGCCGGTCCGGCCCATGCCGCACATGACCTCATCAGCGATGTAGAGCACGCCATAGGTATCACAGATCTCGCGGATGCGGCGGAAATAGCCCTTTGGCGCCGGTTGCGTCCCTAGCGAGGCGCCGACAACAGGTTCGGCCACGAAGGCCATGACAGTCTCAGGGCCAAGACGCTCTATCTCGGCCTGCAGCAGATTGGCCATGCGCAGTGCGAAATCCTCTTCGCTTTCGCCACTGTGCTGCAGCCGGTAGGCATAGGCGGCGTCAATATGGCTGACATCCATCAACAGCGGATCAAAAGGCGCGCGGCGTCCGGCATGGCCGCCGGTGGCGAGCGCGCCAAGCGTATTGCCGTGATAGCTGGGTTTGCGGGCGATCACCTTGGCGCGGGCAGTTTCGCCGCGCTCCAGATGGTATTGGCGGGCGAGTTTCAGCGCGGCCTCCATCGCCTCTGACCCGCTGCCAAGATACATCACACGGCCTTCACCGGTGCCTGTCGGTGCTGCTGCAATCAGAAAATCGGCCAGATCCTCTGCCGGTTGGTTGGTGAAAGATCCGGTATGCGCAAAGGCCAGTTTATCGACCTGCACCTTGATCGCCTCGCGCACCTTTGCGTGGTCGTGGCCGAGACAGGACACCGCCGCCCCGCCACAGGCATCCAGATAGCGGGTGCCGTTGCTATCGATCAGATAATTGCCCTCTGCCCCGGTGATGACGGGAAGTGCGGCGGTCAGGTCGCGGTGAAATACATGGGTCATAGCGAAGCCGTCTTGCATATAAAGATGTGTTTTGTATATTAGACAGAACAGTTTTCATCAAGGCCAGAAATCACACATGTCCGGCGCATTGGAAAATATCAGGGTTCTTGACCTTACACATGTCCTCGCCGGGCCGTTCTGTACCTATCAGCTGGGCCTGTTGGGGGCCGAAGTCATCAAGATCGAGAATCCCCATGATCCTGATTGCGCGCGCGGACGCGGCCCCGACGCGGCAGGCAATGCCGCAGGGCTGGGCCTGAACTATCAGGTCCAGGGCGCAAACAAGCAGTCACTGGCACTGGACCTGAAAACGCCGGAAGGGCGGGATATTCTGCGAAAACTGGTCGCATCGGCTGATGCACTGGTGGAAAACTACAGCACCGGCGCGCTGGAGGGTCTGGGGCTGGGGTATGACGAGCTGGCCGCTATCAACCCCGCGCTGGTGCATTGCGCGATCACAGGCTTTGGCGACACAGGGCCAAAAGCCACTGACGGGGCCTATGACAACACAATTCAGGCCACCAGTGGAATCATCAGCCAATGCGATGGCGTCAAACCCGGCGTGTCCTTCGTTGACTATGCAACGGGTTATGCTGCGGCCTTTGCGGTCAGCAGCGCATTGGCGCAGGCGGGGCGGACCGGTCTGGGTACGCATATCTCTGTTTCCATGCTGGAAGTTGCCATGCAGATGATGGCGCCAGAGGCCGCAGCCGCACAATACGCCAAGACGATCAATCGCGGCAAAGAGGCCGGGATCACCAGCTATGACACCGCCGAGGGGGTGCTGATGCTGGGCAGTTTCCGCCCTGCGCAATACCGCAGGCTGGCGCGCTGTCTGGCTGCACTGGATCAGCCCGTTCCGGCACTGGCCAATATCACCGGCTGGCCTGACGTCTGGGCCATCAGCGATGCCACCAAGGCGGAGCTGCGCCGTATCTTTCTGACCGAAACCGCAGCCTATTGGGCAAGGACATTACAGTCACACGACATACCGGCAGAGGCGGTGCAGCCGCTGTCGCAGGCGGTCGATAGTGCGCAATTAGCCGCAAGGCAGTATTTCCAACCCAACCCGGCGGACCCTGACACACGCTTGCCCACCGCCGCCTTTCACATGACCACCGGCGGGCCGACATTGCGGCAGGCCCCGCCGACGCTGGGGGCGGATAGCGCGGCAGTGCTGACTGGCATCGGCCTCACTGCGGCAGAGGTCGCCGCGCTCTCAGACAAGGGTGTGATCGCATGACGCCATTGATCGCCAAACCACTGACGCAGCTGCCTGACGCGCTGCATCACACGGGTGAACCTTCGGCCTGGGCCAGGATGACGCGGCCCGGCCAGCCGATGCATTCTTTCCTCGAAGCTGCCTTTTACGACGCCACGGGCAACCTGTGGCTCTCTGACGTGCCCTATGGCCGGGTCTTCCGGATTTCACCGCAGGGCAAGTGGGAGGTCGTGCATCAGATCGACGGCGAACCCCACGCCATGCGGATCACCGACAATGGCACCCATCTGGCCGTCGACTATCGGCATGGGCTGATCACCTTGACCGGGCAAAGCAGTTTTGCGCCGCACCCCGCTGGTGCAGACACAGCGTTTCTGGGGCTGTCAGACATGACCATCGGCCCGGATGGTGCAGTGTGGTTCACCGATTCAGGACGCAGCAGCCTGAGCGACCCGACAGGGCGGGTCTACCGCCTGCAGGACGGGCAGTTGCGGCAGGTGCTTGATTGCGTGCCTTACGCCAACGGCATCGCTGTGTCGCCAGATAACGCATGGGTCTATGTTGCCGCCACGCGGGCCAATCAGGTCTGGAAATTCGCCACCCGCCTGCCTGACGCGGGGCCGCCGATGGTGGGCAGCTATCTGCAACTTTCCGGCGGGCTGGGTCCTGACGGGCTTGCCTGCAACGCCCATGGCTGGCTGGCAGTGGCACAGGCACAGGCCGGACGGGCCTATGTGTTTGACGCGCTTGGCGACCGGATCGCAGAGGTCCGTCTGCCGCGTGGCCTTTGGACCACCTCTGTCACCTTTCACCCCGATGATCCGCTGCGGCTGATCATTGTTGATGCCCAATTCGGCGCCGTCTTCGACTGTGCGCTGCCCCAACCAAGGACCTGACCCATGCAAAAAGACGATCTTCACGGCTATGTCCCCGCGATTGCCACGCCGTTCAACGCAAATGGCGAAATCATGGAAGACGCCTTTGTCGATCTGTTCACGTTTCTGCTGTCGCGCGGCGCGACCTGTGTTTGTATCGCTGGCGACAACGGGGAAAGCTGGGCACTCAGCCCGGCAGAGCGCGGGCGTTTGGTGCGACTGGCCAAGGACACCGCCAAGGGGCGGGTGCCCGTGATGATGGGCATTTCCGCCCCGACGATTGATGCCTCTCTCGCCTACGTCAAAGCGGCAGAGGACAATGGTGCCGACGTCCTGCTGTCGATGCCGCAGACCTATGTGCTCAAGGCATCAGAGGCAGAGCTGATGGCCCGTTTCGACAAGGTGTCGGCCGCGACAAAACTGCCGCTGGTTCTTTACAACTCACCCCGCCGCATGGGCTTTTCGCTGACCATCGACCAGACAGAGTGTTTGCTGGACAACCAC
>JAHDGO010000388.1 GCA_020627605.1 Yoonia sp. | reverse complement strand
CGTCCACCCGGTTGATCGAGCCGAGGACAATATCGTCCAACTGGTAGAACGGATAAGCGGTGGCGATCTCTGCCGGTGTCAGCAATTCGGTTGCGGCACCGGCGGCCAGTTGCACTTTTTGATTGGCGCGCAGCACATCTGCAAACGCCTCGGTGTCAGCAAGGTACATGTAGCCGAAAGAGCGGATCGAAAGCTCTGGCACGCGGTTGTCGTCACCCATGTAGTGGCGCAGATTCTTGACGAAATCCGCCGCAAACTGAGAAATACGTACGTTCAGTTCCGTGCTGAACTGCTGGCGCATGCAGGAATTCGTATGCGCGGTCGAGCATTTTTCGTAAGTCGGATCACGCTCAACAACCAAGACCGAGCCATCAAAATCCGGATTGTCCGTCAGAAACCACGCGGTAGATGATCCCATGATCGCGCCACCTATGATGACCACATCATAGGATGTCCGCGACGGTGTGGGGGCAAATCCGGTTGGCGGCATGGTCCATTCCTCAAAGCATTCGTCACAGGCACGAACCTGGCAATGCTTACCGATCCGCTTTGAAAAACCAAGCCATCTTCACGCGGGAACTGGTGTTCAGGCGCGCAACCGGTTGAAACCCGGATCATAGGGACTGGGCGCGATGACTTTTGCCGCATAGGGGCGTCCGATAACCTCGACTTGCAATGCGCGGTCGGGTGCAGCGAAGGCAGGATCGATAAACGCAAGGGCAAGGTTCAGTCCTGTGCGGTGCCCCCACGCCGCAGACGTGACAGTGCCCACGACCTGATTGCCGTCCATGACCGATGCGCCGCCATGGGCCGGGGCATCCTCGGTTTCAATGGCGAGTGTCACAAGGGCCCGGGTTGGCCCGGCCGCCTTGCGCCTGGCCAGGGCCGCCGCACCTACATAGTCATCACCATCGCGCACAAATCTGCCAAGGCCGGTCTCAAACGGGTCAAACTCCGTGATGATATCAGCTTTCCAGTGCAAAAAGGATTTTTCCAGCCGCATGGATTCGACTGCACGGGACCCGAATAGACGGTCTGCCCCGGCGGCGCGCAGGGCCCGCCATGCCGCTGGCAGCGCGGCGTTGGGTACGTGAATTTCATAGGCCAGCTCACCCGAGAAGCTGACGGACATCACGGTGGCCGGGGCGATCCCGACCTCTGCCTGTCGGACTGACAGCCACGGAAATGCCGCTGCTGACCAATCACCGCGTGCGGCCTGCGACAGCACATCACGCGCGTTCGGGCCCGCCAAAAGCAGGATGGTATGACTGCCCGTCAGGTCCGTGATGGCAACATCTTCGTCGGGGTGCAGGTGCTGCATCATCCAGTCCAGATCGTGCTGGGTGGCCGCAGCCGCCGACCCCAGCCACACCTGATCAGGTGCGACATTGGCCACGGTCATCTCGGATTTCATGCAACCATGGTGGTTCAGCAGATAGATCAACCCGACCTTGCCAGCGCGTTGCGGAATACGCGAGCATGACAGGCGGTTGAGAAATTGATGCACGTCCTTGCCGCTGAGCGCAAAGCGCGAAAATCCGGATACCTCGGTGATTGCAACATCGGATTGGACGGCAGCCACCTCTGCCGCAATCATTGGTTCGGCGTTGGTGAAGCCGAAGCTGTGGTTTTCCCTGAAGTCGGGATCGGCGCCGTATTCAACACGTTCCCACCCGGCAACTTGCCCCATGTGGGCGCCAGCGGTCTGCAGCGTCTGCGTCAGCGGCGTTGTCCGGACGGGGCGTCCTGCAGGCCGGTGTTCTTGGGGGAAGTGATAGCGAAATTCGTTCTGGTAATCCTCAACAGCTTTCAGCGCCGTGTAGCCCACGGTGCCAAATCCGGCAAAACGGCGCGGATCAAGGCACCATGTGTCGACTTCTGCCTCGCCATGTACAATCATCTGGGCCAGCAACCAGCCATGACCGCCGCCTTCACCCAACCCCGCACGCAAACCGGTGATGCAATAGGCGTTGCGAATGCCGGGGATCGGCCCGACGAGAGGTGCCCCGTCGATGGTATATGTGATCGGTCCATTGACGACCTGTTTGATCCCCGCACTTGCCAGCGCAGGCATCCGCGCCATGGCACCTTCTATAACCGGCATGACGCGGTCCAGATCATCCGGGCTGAGGTCCATCGTGAATCCGGGGTCAATTCCGTCGAGCCCCCAGGTGCGGCAATCCTGTTCATAAAAGCCCACCAAAAGACCATCACGTTCCTGGCGCGAATAGAAATCACTGATCGGGCAGCGGATCAGCGGGATGCGCTGTCCGGCGTCGCGGACCTCTGGCATGTCTTCGGTGACGAAATACTGATGCTCCATCGCGGCGACGGGCAGGGATGTGCCCATCATGGCCGAGATCTCGTTGCAGCGATATCCACCGGCATTCACCACGATGTTGCAGGTGATGTCGCCCTTCGGGGTGGTCACGATC
>JAHDGO010000387.1 GCA_020627605.1 Yoonia sp. | reverse complement strand
AAGGTGGCTGCCGATGTATAAATACGCCGCAGCCTTTGCAGTGCTGGCCAGCCCCGCGCTCGCAACTGGCCTTGAAATTGATGTGCAGGGTGAGGCCAATGGCACCATCACCATCGACCTGTTCGAAGAAACAGCCCCGCTGCATGTGGAACAGATCACAGCCATTGCCGAGGCTGGCAGCTATGATGGCGTCGTCTTTCACCGTGTGATTGACGGGTTCATGGCCCAGACCGGTGACGTGCAAAACGGCGTGATGGGGGGCGATCTGTCCCGCGCCGGCACTGGTGGGTCTGATTTTGATGACATCCCGGCAGAGTTTTCCGATCTGCCGTTTGAGCGTGGCGTCGTCGGTATGGCCCGCGCCCAGAACCCCAATTCGGCCAACAGCCAGTTCTTCATCATGTTTGAACCGGGCTATTTTCTAAACGGGCAATACACCGTGGTTGGTGAAGTGACCGAAGGTATGGATATCGTCGACGCTATCAAGCGCGGCACCGGTGCCAATGGCGCGGTGATTGGTCAGCCCGATATGATGGCCGCCGTCCGCGTCACCGAATAACAAGAATGCCCGGCCCCTCACATTGCTGTGTGAGGGGCTAGGCAGGCCGCAGGGCCACGGGCCACACTCTGCCCCAGTTCAAAGGAGTGACCCATGCGCCTGATCCCCACTATTGCCGCCTTTTGCACAGCCACCAGCATGGCCGTGGCCAGCCCGGAATTCTGGTCGTTCGAATGGCCGAATACCGATTTTGAGAATACGTCTGTCGAACGCTGGGTCGAGATCATGTCAGGTGGGCCGCCAAAGGATGGCATTCCTGCACTGGATGATCCTGATTTTGTGGCCGTTGCGGACAAGGACCTTCTGCCGCGCGAACCGGTGATCACGCTGGAAATTGAGGGCGAAACACCGCGCGCCTATCCGATCCGCTATCTGACATGGCATGAAATCGTCAATGACGAGGTGGGCGGTATTCCCGTCGCCGTGACTTTCTGCCCCTTGTGCAATTCGGGCATCACCTTTGACCGGCGCGTGGCGCAGGGCACGTTGTCATTCGGCGTCTCTGGCAAGCTGCGCAACTCTGACATGATCATGTATGACCGCGAAACCGAAAGCTGGTGGCAGCAGGCCATTGGCGAGGCGATTGTGGGTGATCTGACCGGCACTGAACTTGATACGCTGCCAAGCTGGATGGAAAGCTGGGCGGCCTTTGCCGCACGCAATCCTGACGGGCTGGTCATGGCGACGCCGGGTTTCAACCGTCAGTATGGGGCCAACCCCTATGTGCGCTATGACAGCTCCAACCGGCCGTTCCTTTATTCCGGTGAAATGCCGCCCCACGACATTCCGGCCCTGGCCCGTGTGGTGCGCGTCGGCGATGCGGCATGGCCACTGACCCGTCTGTCAGAAGCCGGAGAGCTGACCGAGGCTGGCGTCACCTTCACATGGGAAGAGGGGCAAGCCTCTGCGCTTGATGACGCACGGATTGGCGCGGGCAAAGAGGTCGGCAATGTGCGTGTGCGCGACGCCGATGGCAATGATCTGCCCCATGACGTGATGTTCGCCTTTGCCTATCACGCCTTCTGGCCTGATGGTGACTGGATGCTGGGCAACTGACCGCGGCTTTTCTTGCCACTGTCGGCGCTTCCGGCGGGCGTTTTCATGGCAAGATGATGAAAGGGTTTCTTGACACCGCCACCGCGCGCGCCGAAGGCTGTCGCGATGGAAAAGAAAACCCAGATCGATGCCTTTGGGGCCGTGGCCCTGACGGCATTTGCCTTGCTTCTTGCGTTCAATCAGGTGGTGATCAAGGTCACAAACGACGGTTTGCAGCCCGTGTTTTTTGCCGGGTTGCGGTCGGCGGGTGCGGTGGTCTGCATCTGGTTGTGGATGCGCTGGCGCGGCATTCCTGTGCGGATAGAGCAGGGGACCCTGACCGCCGGTGTGGCGATTGGCCTTGTTTTTGCGTTCGAATTTCTCTGCCTTTTTGTGGCGCTCGACCTCACAGCGGTCAGCCGCGCCAGCGTCATCTTTTATTCGATGCCGGTCTGGCTGGCGCTGATGGCGCATGTCTATCTGCCGGATGACCGGCTGACGGCGCGCAAGTCAATTGGGCTTGCGCTGGCGCTGGGTGGTGTGGCCGTCGCCATTCTGAGCCGCGACGACAGTGCTGGCAGCATCTGGGGTGATCTGGCGGCATTGGGTGCGGCGATTGGCTGGGCATTGACCGCGATGCTGGCCAAAGCCTCGCCCTTGGCGCGGGTGCGCCCGGAAATGCAGCTTTTGTGGCAGGTTGGCGTGTCGGCCCCGATCCTGTTGGTTGCGGCGCTGTTCTTTGGCCCGTTGGTGCGGGAACTGGCCCCGATCCATCTGGCAGGACTGGCGTTTCAGATCATCGTGGTGGTCAGTGCCGGGTTCATTTTCTGGTTGTGGCTGTTGT
>JAHDGO010000386.1 GCA_020627605.1 Yoonia sp. | reverse complement strand
GCGGTGGCGATCCTGCTGGCGCTCGCCTCGCCTGATGAGGTTGATCTGCTGGGCATCCCGGCTGTGGCGGGCAATGTCCCCCTGCCCCTGACAGAAAAGAACGCCCGCATCGTCTGCGAACTGGCCGGGCGCACCGACGTCAAGGTCTTTGCCGGCTGCGATGCCCCGCTTGCGCGCAAGCTGGTCACGGCAGAGCATGTGCATGGCAAGACCGGTCTTGATGGCCCGCAACTGGCCGACCCGACGATGCCTTTGCAGGACCAGCACGCCGTTGATTTCATTATCGAGACGTTGCGCAGTGAACCCGAAGGCACCGTCACCCTGTGCCCCATCGGCCCCCTGACCAATATCGCCACCGCATTTCAGCGCGCGCCAGACATCATTGGCCGCGTGCAGGAAATCGTCCTGATGGGTGGTGCCTATTTTGAGGTCGGCAACATCACCCCGACAGCGGAATTCAACATCTACGTGGACCCTGAGGCCGCCAAGATCGTTTTTGACGCGGGCGTGCCACTGGTCGTCATGCCGCTGGATGTCACCCATAAGGCATTGACGACCAAACCCCGCATCGATGCCTTTCGCGCCATGGGCACAAAGGTGGGCGATATGGTCGCCGCATGGACCGACTTTTTTGAACGCTTCGATATGGAAAAATATGGATCAGAAGGTGCGCCGCTGCATGACCCTTGCACGATTGCCTATCTGATTGACCCTGACCTGTTTCAGGGCCGCCACATCAATGTAGAGATCGAGACAGAGGGCGCGTTGACCCTTGGCATGACCGTCGCCGATTGGTGGCGCGTCACCGACAGGCCAGCCAATGCCATGTTCATCAAGGATATCGATGCTGCCGAGTTTTATGATCTGCTGGCAACGCGTCTGGCGCGGCTGTGATGCATATCCCCTTTGACAATTCCTACGCCAGACTGCCGGTGCAGATGTACACCGCTCAGATGCCCACACCGGTCAAAGACCCGGCGCTGATCGTCACCAACCCTGATCTGGCAACTCTGCTGGGTATTGATCCCGCCGACCTGACGACGCCAGAGGCGGCACAGGTCTTTGCCGGCAACCAGACACCTGCCGGGGCAAGCCCCTTGGCCCAGGTCTATGCCGGCCATCAGTTCGGCAACTGGAATCCGCAACTGGGCGACGGGCGGGCGGTGCTGCTGGGCGAGGTTGTGGGCACCGACGGCATCCGCCGCGATATCCAGTTGAAAGGGTCAGGTCCAACCCCCTACTCGCGCAGTGGCGATGGGCGTGCATGGCTTGGCCCGGTGCTGCGCGAATATCTGGTGAGCGAGGCGATGCATGCCATGGGTGTGCCCACGACCCGCGCACTGGCGGCCGTTGCAACCGGAGAGGACGTGTACCGCGAAGAGATCCTGCCGGGGGCCGTGATCACCCGCGTCGCGCAAAGCCATATCCGCGTCGGCACGTTCCAGTATTTTGCAGCACGCGGTGACATGACGGCCCTGCATGCGCTGACCGATCATGTCATCGCGCGCCACTACCCGGATGCCAATGGCCCGGCAAAGCTGCTGGACGCCGTTATCGCACGCTACGCCGCGCTGATCGCCAAATGGATGGGACTTGGGTTCATTCATGGGGTGATGAACACCGACAATGTCTCGGTCGCGGGCGAGACGATTGATTATGGCCCCTGCGCCTTTATCGACGGGTTCAACCCCAATGCGGTGTTCAGCGCCATCGATCAGTTCGGCCGCTACGCCTATGCCAACCAGCCGGGGATCGGCGCATGGAACATGGCGCAACTGGCGACCTCGCTGATCCCGCTGATGCCCGACCGGGACACAGCGATTGAGGATTTCACCGCCGCCGTGCATCGCTTCCCCGAGATTTTCGCGCAGGCATGGCGCGGGGTTTTCGCGGCGAAACTCGGGATATCGCAACCAACCGAGGCCGATGAGGCCCTGATCACAGAGCTTCTGGATCTGATGGCCAAGGACGGGGCGGATTTCACCAATACGTTTGCTGCTCTGTCACGGGATGATGCACGCGACCAGTTCATTGACCGCGACAGCTTTGACGCTTGGGCGCGCCGCTGGCGGGCGCGGCAGGATGACCCGTCGCTGATGGCGCGGGCCAACCCGCAGATCATCCCGCGCAATCATCAGGTAGAGGCGGTAATTCAGGCCGGGCGGAGCGGCGACTTTGCCCCGTTCCACGCCCTGCTGGGCGCAGTCACGACGCCCCTCGCGCCGCTGACGGACGGTACAGAGCATTTCGCCCGCGCGCCCACACTGGACGAACAGGTCACCCGGACGTTTTGCGGGACCTAGGCGGGCGGTTGATCAGCACGATCCCGATGGCCACAAGGACCAGCGCTGCGATCAGGCTCGGCCCCACCTCTTCCCCCAGCAGCAGCCAGCCCAACCCCACCGCCAGCACAGGCGACAGAAAACTGAAAGAGGCCACGCCAGAGGCCGGGTAGATCCAGCCACACCCAGAA
>JAHDGO010000385.1 GCA_020627605.1 Yoonia sp. | reverse complement strand
TCCGCCGTCGCCTCGATAAACCAGCCAGAGTCGCCGCTGTATTCATATCCCGGTGCGTCTGAAGCGTATTGGAAGATATGAAACCCTTCGTGATCGAGGTTCGCGATATCCTCATGCGCGCCGGCGGGCAGCGTCATGTAGGGATGATCAAAGATATTGGTTCCGACACCGTTACCCCAGCCGTTCTCAAACCCGTCACCGCCACGGGGGTCGTAGACATAAATGTTCACGGCCGTGTTGTCCGCCAGATTTGGCGGGTCCTTCAGCCCCAGCTCTGCCACGGTTTTGCAGCGCACGTCCTTCAGCCGGTTGGCCACAAGGCGGGCATCAGCGACGACAAAGAACGACGGGTGATACCAGACGGCCCAGATACCGTCACGATAGACACGGTGCTTGGCGGGGTCAGCAAATTCGGCCTTGATATCCAGATTGGCAGGCGGTGCCGGACAGGCGGCATGCGCCGCCGACGCAAGACACGCCAGTACGACAATGGGCAGGGAATTGTTGAACATGTGATCCTCCGATAAAGGTGCTGCACCTCATATGGATTTCAGACATATCAACAAAATCAGAAGGTTGTGGTTACAAGTTCATGGCGACGACCATACAAAACCGTATGGCAGCCGATCAGCCCTTTTTCTTGCGCGGTTTGCGGAATGTCGCGTTAAAAGCAATTGTCACCCGCTCTTCGCTGCTTTCGTTGGGGTAGACCCAATGCATCAGATAAGACGGAAACAGCACGATTTCGCCCGCGCGCGGTCTGATCTTCTTTTTCAGGCGAAAAGCGTCAGCGCGCAGGATGCGCCAGTTGGGCAGGTCTGACCGGGGATCAAGGAATTCGATCATGCCGGAATTGCCTTCTTCCACATCAGGTTGATTGACGTAATAGACCCCGGACCAATGCGCGCCGGGGTGCGTGTGCGGAGCGTTGAAACCGCCCATAGGGTTGGCGTTCATCCAGCCTGACAGCTTCATCGTCAGTTTGGCGGGATCGACCTTGCTGCTGATATTGCGGGTCAGATCATGGATGGCGGATGTGGCCAGCGCACGCAGCTCCTGAATGCAGTCGGCGGGGTTGTCAAAAATATTGCCTTCGGAATGCCAGCCGCCACGGTTGGATTTCTGGACGCCCTCGTCAATCGCCCGCAACCGCGCGCCTTCTGCCAATAGCGCCTTATCCAACCTCTCATGGTCTTTGACGGTAAAGCGCGCCAGCGGGGTGGCGAACAGAAAATCAGCCTCTGCGGTGTCAAATATTTGCTGTTGGGTCATAGGTCTGTTCCGAAATCTGTGATCAGGCTGGCGACCACGGCGCGCAGGGCTTCGTGGTCTGATCCGCTGACGGTCTTGGCGGCGGTGAACACCTGACGCTGCTGGTCGGCGCTGGTCCCATTTGCCAAAATATCGCGGGCCGCTGCAACCTCTTCCATGCAGCCCAGGGCAGAGGCGTCTTCGGCGACAAGGTCAATGATCTCGTCCAGCGCCTGCGCAAAGGGGATCAGTGTGCGCCGTCCGAAATCCACCTGTCCTTCGGACACGCCGTATCGCTGCGCGCGCCAGCGATTTTCACCGATCATGAAGTTCTGGACGATGCGCCATGGCTCTCCGGCCTGATTGGTGCGCCACAGCATCCGGGTCAGCGATTGCGTCAACGCGGCAAGGGTCAGCGTGACCTCCAGCCGGGGGGCGACGTCGCAGATCCGCGATTCGATCGTCGGGAAATTGGCAGAGGGGCGCAGATCCCACCAGATTTTCGAGGCATCCTCGATCAGCTCAAGATCAACCAGCGTCTGTACCGTGCCGGCAAATTCCTCCCAGTCGCGCATATAGGGCGGCAGGCCGGTGCGTGGCATGTTGTCAAACACGCTCAGCCGGTAGGAATTCAGGCCCGTATCCTCGCCCTGCCAATAGGGTGACGAGGTCGAAAGTGCATGAAGATGCGGCAGGAAGTATTTGAGCTGGTTGACCAATTGCACACGGGTGTCTTTGTCAGGAATGCCCACATGGACATGCATCCCGCAGATCAGCATCCGGCGCGCGACACCTGCCAGATCGCGGCGCAGCTTGTCGTAGCGATCCTTCTTGGTGTGGCTTTGTTCCTTCCAGTCGCCAAACGGATGGCAGGATGCGGCAATGGGGGCCAGCCCGAATTCAGCGGCGCGGCGCGCAACAGTGCGCCTGAGATGCGCCAGATCGGCGCGGGCTTCGGCAATGGTGGCACAGACCCCGGTCCCGACCTCGATCTGGCATTGCAGAAACTCTGTGCTCACCTGCTCTTTCAGGTCAGCCTCGCAGGCCGCGATCAGCGCGTCAGGCGCATGGGCCAACGCATAGGTTTCCTGATCGACCAGCAGATATTCTTCTTCAATGCCGATGGTGAAAGGGGGTGGGTGTGATGTCATGCGCGCCTCCGTTCCAGCAAACCTAGCCTATGGCAACTGGTCTGTCAGCGCTGCATCGGCCACGCTGCCGCCTGCGCCAAT
>JAHDGO010000384.1 GCA_020627605.1 Yoonia sp. | reverse complement strand
GGCCATCTGCGACACTAATTTAGATGACGGACGTCCGCGACCAGTACGAGGCGTTTCCCTATCCCGCCCGCGATCCGGCGGATGAAGCCAAGCGGCTGATCAAAGGCTCCCCCTCGATCCCGGTTGAGATGGATCACCACCTGTGGGGTGGGCAGCGCGACTGGTCACAGCCGCTGCGGGTGTTGGTGGCTGGTGGCGGCACCGGCGATGGGCTGGTGCAACTGGCACAGCTTTTGCAGGACGCTGGCAAACCCTGTCAGATCACCTATCTCGATCTGTCCACCGCATCCCGCAAGATCGCCGAAGCACGGATCGCCGCCCGCAAATTGTCCGGGGTGATGTTTCACACTGGTTCCCTTCTCGACGCAGGCGAGATGGGACCGTTTGACTACATCGATTGTTGTGGTGTCCTGCATCATCTGCCCGACCCCGCCGCAGGGCTGCGTGCGCTGCATGGGGCACTGGCCCCCGGTGGCGGGCTTGGTTTCATGGTCTATGCGCCCTACGGGCGGGCTGGCGTCTATCCGCTGCAGGCGGCGTTCAACACACTTTATGGGCATCTGCCGCCCAAGGCCCGGCTGAAACATGCCAAGGCCAGTTTCGCGCAGGTCCCTGACGCCCACGCGATCCGGCGCAATCCCAATCTGGGCGATCACAAACAATCGGACGCGGGGTTCTATGACCTTCTGGTGCATAGTCAGGACCGCGCCTTTGCCGTGGGCGACTGGGTCGAGGTGCTGGCGGACACCGGCTGGTCCCTCGCCGGGTTCACCCGTGCCGGTCTTTATGATCTGACGGCCTTTGCCGATGTGCCCGCCGATATGGATGCGCTGACGCAGATGGCGGTTGCCGAACAGCTGCGCGGGACGATCAAGACCCATGTGGGCTATGCCCGCCGCGCGGATGATCCGGCCCCGGCGCTGCCCCAACTGGTCGCGCGTATCCCCCATCTTGGCGACGCCCCGCCTGCCGCGCTGGCCAAGGCCGTGGCAGCAGACAAACTGCCGCCTTTGCGGGTTGGGGCGGAACAGATCACGGTCAACATCCCCACCAAAGCGGCGCCATTGATCGCAGGGATCAACGGCCAACGCACAGTGGCAGAGATCATCACGGGCACCGCACTTGGTTCAGCCGAAGGCGAACGCCTTTGGGGCAAACTGGCCGCAGCACTGGTTCCATGGGGGCTCTTGCACTATTCTGCCATTCTGCGCTGACGCTTGAACATCCCGCGGCCAGCAGGCAGACAGAAAGTCCGCAAAGCCAGCCGAAAGCGAACCCGATGCCCTTTACACTTGCCACCTGGAACATCAACTCTGTCCGCCTGCGCGAAGACATTGTCGCCCGGCTGATGCAGGATGAGGCACCCGATGTGCTGTGCCTGCAGGAATGCAAAAGCCCGGTGGAAAAGATCCCGTTGGAGCAGTTTCAGGCGCTGGGCTACACCCACATGGTTGCGCGCGGGCAAAAGGGATACAATGGCGTCGCGATCTTTTCCAAACTGCCCATGGTCGAGGCCGGGGCAGAGGATTACGCAGGCCTCGGCCATGCCCGTCATATCGGCGGACGGCTGGAAAACGGTGTCACGATCCACAATCACTATGTGCCGGCTGGCGGTGATGTGGCGGACCGCGCAGTGAATGAAAAGTTCGGCCAGAAGCTCGACTATCTGACCGACATGCGTGACGCCTATCACGCGCAAAGGCCCGAAAAATCCATCCTTGTGGGCGATCTGAACATCGCCCCGCGCGAAGATGATGTCTGGGACCACAAGAAGCTGCTCAAGGTCGTCAGCCACACGCCAATAGAGGTGGAACATTTCGGCGCGGTGATGGACGCTGGTGGATGGGCGGATGTGACGCGCAATGACATCCCGGACGGGCGGCTTTACAGCTGGTGGTCCTACAGGGCCAAGGATTGGGATGCCGCTGACAAAGGCCGCAGGCTTGACCATATCTGGGCGACCCCCGACATCACGAACGCGGCTCATTCCAGTCGCATTTTGCGCGATGCGCGCGGGTGGGAGAAACCCAGCGACCACGCCCCTGTTTTTGCAACTTTTGATCTCTAGAGGCCCGCAATGACACTGCCAGACACGATGAAGGCCCTTGTGCAACTGCATGATGGCTATGCCACCACTCAGACCGGGCCGTCAGTCGATGATCTTGCGCCGTTTGTCGCCGCAAGGGATATCCCGGTGCCGCAACCGGGCAAAGGGCAGGCGCTGATCAAGGTGCATCTGGCCGCGGTGAACCCATCCGATATCCACTTTATCAAGGGCGAATATGGCCAGCCGCGCGTCAAGGACGCGCCAGCCGGGTTTGAAGGTGTGGGTGAGGTTGTGGCAGGCGACACGCCGCTTCTGGGCCAGCGCGTCAGCTTTTTCGCCGCAGGCTCTGGCGCCTGGGCGGAATATGCCATGACAGAGGCCAGCAATCTTGTACCCTGCCGCCCCGATCTGGCAGAGGTCGACGCGGCCAGCCAGT
>JAHDGO010000383.1 GCA_020627605.1 Yoonia sp. | reverse complement strand
GCGATCGGCCAAGATGCTGGCGATTGCCATGCATCTGCTGCGCGGCACGCCATTCGTCTATCAGGGCGAAGAGATCGGCATGCCGAACAGTCATTTCGGCACGCTGGATGATTTTCGCGACACTGAAACGCTGGGGCAATACCACGACATGGTGGGGCAGGGGCTGACAGCAGAGGAATTCATGGCCGGTGCCAACGCCCAGGGCCGCGACAATGCCCGCGTGCCGATGCACTGGACGGCCGGGCCGGGTCATGGGTTTACCGATGGGACGCCATGGATCGGGTTCAATACACGGGCAGCAGAGGTCAGTGTGGCGGCGGATCGCGTTGATCCTGACGGGGTGATGGCAACCTATCGCGCGTTGGCCCGCCTGCGCAAGGATGACGCCACCATCGTGGAGGGGGATGTGCAGTTTGCTGCAGCAGATCATCCGTCCGCCTTTGTCTACCAGCGGGCGCTGGGCAGCGTGCGGATTGTGGTATGCACCAATCTGACGGGTGATGTGACAGATGTGCATATTCCCGACGCCATGACGGGGCAGGGCGAGGCGCTGATCTGGAACATGACCGCCCGCACAACGCTGGGCGAGGTGCTGACGCTGGCCCCTTATGAGGCCTTCGCCGTCAGGTTTCAGTCAGCGAGATAGGCGCGCAGCACCGTACGGCATCCATCGTCCCACAGGCAGGGCAGCCAGCGAGCGAATGCCGTGGCGAAATCTGCGTTGTCGCCCAGATCGCCGTAAATCGTGGTCTGACGCAGCCAGGCCTGCGGATCATCGCGGGCTGTCATGGCGGCGTGCTGCAATTCGGCCCAGATCGGGTCGTTGGGTGCGATGGTGCTGCCATCCTCGCGTTGCCCGGCACACATGCGCGCCCAAAGTGCCTCTACCAGTGCGAGCCCCTCGACTGACTGGCCCTTGGCAAGGGCATCGCGCAGGATCGGCAGGATAAAGCCCGCGTGACGGGATGCCCCGTCAAAGGCCACACGGCGGGTGGTGTCGCGGATTTTGGGATTGGCAAAGCGGGTCTGGACTTGTGCCAGATAGGCCGCCGTGGTTGTGCCCTTGGCCGGTGTGACCTGTGGCAGGAATTCGTCCGTCAGCACCTTTTCGAAGAACGCCGAGATATCGGGGTCGGCCATGCAGTCGGCAATCGTGTCAACGCCGAGAATTTCACCGGCATTGGCCAGCACCTGATGCCCCGCATTCAGGATGCGGATTTTCATGCTTTCATGGGCATGCACGTTATCCGTCAGGGTCGCCCCGGCCTCTTCCCAAGGTGGGCGGCCAGCGCAGAAATCGTCCTCGATCACCCATTGGCGGAAGTTTTCATGGGTGACAGGTGCGGCATCATCAATGCCAAGCTTGCGGGCCAGCGCGAGCTCCTCTGGTCCTGTGGCGGGCACGATGCAATCGACCATCGCGTCAGGGAAGCTGGCGTTGCTCTCGATCCAATCGGCCAGATCAGGGTCGCCCAGACGGGCCAGCCCGACCACGGTTTGCCGCAGGATGGCGCCATTGGCCTGCAGGTTGTCACAGCACTGGCTCGTAAATGGCTGATGCCCCGCCGCACGACGGGCGGCGTAGGCGGCGACAATCGCACCGAATGCGGTGCGTGGTGTGTCGGGATTGGCCGCGTCATGCTGAATATCCGCATGGCCTTGGTCAAACTGACCAGCCGCCGTGCGGTAATATCCGCCCTCGGTCACGGTCAGTGACACGATACGGATCGCGGGATCAGACATGGCAGCGATCAGGGGGGCGTTGTCGGCGGCGATAGGCAGGAAGTCGATCATCGGACCAATCACCTCTGCACTGGTGCTGGCGGGATCGAGCGTGATCAGCGTGGTCAGGCAATCCTGCGCCAGCAGACGGTCGCGCATCCGCGCATCGCCTTCACGCACACCAGCGCCGATGATGGCCCAGTCATGGGCCAGACCCTGTTCCATCAACCGGTGCAGATACCACGCCTGATGCGCCCTGTGAAAATTGCCAAGGCCGATGTGAACGATCCCCGGGGTCAGCTGGCTGCGGTCGTAAGTTGGAACCGCAACATCCTTGGGCAACTCGCCAAGCGTTGCATTCGACAGCTTCATCCCTGGTCCTCCGTTTGCGTGATCTTTCATCAGCTCATCCAGTTGCCGCCGTCGACATTATATGTCTGCGCGACGATATAGGCGGCATCATCAGAGGCCAGAAAGACCGCCATGCCTGTCAGGTCTTCAGCGGTGCCCATCCTCCCAAATGGGACCGCTGCGCCGACTTCTTTCTTTTTCTGCCCGGGTTCTTTGCCCTCGTATTTCGCGAAAAACGCATCAACACCATCCCAATGCTCGCCGTCGACGACGCCGGGGGCGATGGCATTCACGTTTATTCCGTGCTGGATCAGGTTCAGCCCGGCCGATTGCGTCAGGCTGATAACAGCAGCCTTCGATGCGCAATAAACGGCGACGAGGGCTTCCCCCCGCCGCCCGGCCTGGGAGGCCATG
>JAHDGO010000382.1 GCA_020627605.1 Yoonia sp. | reverse complement strand
CGCGCTCCGCCAATCCCAACCCGGGTGGGAGCCTGACACGATGAGCACTGCAATCGTGACCATCGCGCGCGACTGGATCGGCACGCCTTATCTGCATCAGGCCTCTGTCAAAGGGGTGGGGGCTGATTGTCTAGGGCTTTTGCGTGGCGTCTGGCGCGCGCATCTGGGGGCGGAACCTGAGGTTGTTCCGCCCTACACCGCCGACTGGTCTGAACCGCAGGGGGATGAACGCCTGTTGCAGGCCGCGATCCAGCATATGACGCTTTGCGATGATAAGGCCTTCGCGCCGGGGCAGGTTCTGCTTTTTCGGATGCGGGCAGGCAGTGTGGCCAAGCATCTGGGCATTTTGGCAGAGGTCGGTGCCGCACCGACATTCGTGCATGCCTATTCCGGTCACGGCGTGGTGGAAAGCCCGATGTCAGACCCGTGGCACCGCCGGATCGCGGCGCGTTTTCAATTTCCCGAAGGGTAGGACCAGATGGCAACGATTGCACTTTCAGCCGTAGGCATGGCGCTTGGCGGCAGCATCGGCGGCTCTGTCATGGGGTTGTCGATGGCGACGATTGGCCGTGCCGCAGGGGCCGCGGTTGGCCGCCGGATTGATGCCAATATCCTGGGTCAGGGCAGCGACCCGGTCGAGGTGGGGCGCGTTGATCGCTTTCGCGTCACTGGTGCAGCCGAAGGGGCCGACATGCAGCAGGTCTATGGCCGGATGCGTGTGGCGGGGCAGGTGATCTGGGCCTCGCAGTTTCTGGAAACCAGCAGCACCAGCGGTGGTGGTGGCGGCAAGGGCGCGCCATCAGCGCCGCAGACCACCAGCTATGCCTATAGCGTCAGCCTTGCGCTGGCGCTTTGCGAAGGCGAGATCGGGCGGGTGGGCCGCATCTGGGCTGATGGCAATGAGATCGCGCCAGAGGGGCTGGCCATGCGGGTCTATCCCGGCACGATGGACCAGCAGCCCGATCCGCGTATCTCTGCCATCGAGGGGGCGGACAATACACCGGCCTATCGTGGCACCGCCTATGTGGTGTTTGAGGACCTCGCGCTAGAGCCATACGGCAACCGCATTCCGCAGCTGACCTTTGAGGTGATCCGCCCGGCAGAGGCCGCCGCAGCCGATCTGCCAGCGCTGATCAAAGGCACCGCCTTGATCCCCGGCACCGGCGAATATGCGCTGGCCACACAGAAGATCCATGTGGCGGCGGGGTTTGGGGTGCAGGCCTCGGCCAATATCAACACGCCATTGGGGGGCAGTGATTTTACCGTGACCATGGATGCGTTGCAGGGCGATCTGCCGCAATGCCGGTCGGTGATGCTGGCTGTGGCATGGTTTGGCGATGATCTGCGCTGTGGCACTTGCGCAGTTCTGCCAAAGGTCACCCAGCGGTCGGCGGATGCAGGCGCGATGCCTTGGCAGGTCTCGGGCATCAGGCGGATACAGGCCCATGTGCTGCCGCAAGTGGATGGCAAACCCGTGTATGAGGGCACGCCTGCGGATGCTGCCCTCGTGCAGGCGATCCGTGATCTGCGCCAGCGCGGTCTTGATCCGGTGTTTTATCCGCAGATCCTGTTCACGCAAGGCGCGGACAACGGTTTGACCGATCCATGGACCGGTGACGCTGATCAGCCTGCAAAGCCGTGGCACGGGCGTTTGACAACTTCGCTTGCGCCGGGTGTCAGCGGTGGCCCTGATGGCACCGCCGCCGCAGCAGCAGAGGTTGCGGCCTTCATGGGTGATGCGACGCTTGGGGATTTCCTGGTCAGCGGCACGCAGGTTGGCTACGATGGCCCAACGCACGGCGGCTATCGCCGGTTTATCCTGCATTACGCGTATCTGTGTGACGTGGCGGGTGGGGTGGATGCATTTTGCCTTGGCACCGGTCTTGCGGGCCTTACAACCGTGCGCGACGGGGCGGGTGGGTTTCCCTTCGTCGATGCCTTGCGTGTCTTGGCCGGTGAGGTGCGCAGCATCCTCGGCCCCGCCTGCAAGACCAGCTATGCGGCTGACTGGCAGGAATATCATGGGATGACGCCTGCCGGGACCACTGACAAGATTTTCCATCTTGATCCGTTCTGGTCCGACCCCGATGTGGATTTTGTCGGGGTGAACGGATACTTCCCTCTGTCTGACTGGCGCGACGGAACCACCCATCTGGATGCCGGGGCACGCGCGGTCCATGACCTTGCCTATCTGCAAGGCAATGTGGCCGGGGGGGAAGGGTTTGACTGGTACTATCCCACGCCAGAGGCGCGCACAGGCCAGCGACGTGCACCGATCACTGACACTGGCGCAGAACCGTGGATCTGGCGGCCCAAGGACCTGATCGGCTGGTGGCGGCATCTGCACCACGATCGCATTGATGGGGTGAAGTCGGGCTCGCCAACTGGCTGGGTGCCGCAAAGCAAGCCATTCTGGTTCACCGAAACAGGGTGCCCAGCGGTCGACAAAGGGGCAAACCAGCCTGACCGGGCGCTGGGCGCTGGCACCACGC
>JAHDGO010000381.1 GCA_020627605.1 Yoonia sp. | reverse complement strand
GGGCAGTCAGGCCAAGCCGCTGCATCTCTTTTCCCAGATCGTAGGTTTCGCCCCGATCCAGCCCGTCAGTGATCAACAGGACCGTCGCCCCCTGCCCCATGACCCGGCGCGACCAGTCGCGGTTGAACGCATGCAGGCAATCGGCGATGCGCGTCCCGCCTTCCCAATCCTGCGCCTCTGCCCCAGCGGCGGCCAGTGCCGCATCCACATCGCGTTGACGCAAATGCCGGGTGATATTGGTCAGACGGGTCCCGAAGGTGAAGGCATGCACCTGCGCCCAGCCTTGCCCTTGCCGGTTGGCCACGGCATGCACGAAATGCAGCACCGCGCGTGAGTATTGCGACATCGACCCAGAGATATCGCAGATCACGATCAGGTTGGGATACCGCAGGCGTTTACGTTTGGTCGCAAAGGCGGTGACTTCGCCTGCGCGCCGCATCGCATGCCGCATGGTGCCGGGCCAATCGGGCAAACGCCCCGTCCGCGCCTCTGTCCGGCGCGACAGGATTGGCGGGACTGGCAAGCTCAACTGCGCCAGCATCCGCTTGGCCTGCGCCATTTCCGCGTTGCTCATCAGCTCAAAATCTAGGCTCCGCAGGCGTTCCTTGGCTGTGCTGGTCTGCGAGGCGTCGATGCTGATCTCGACCTCCTCCTGATCTTCCTCCGGCAAGGGCATTTCGCGATCCTGCCCGTCCAGCAGCGCCTCTGCCGCGCGTTTTTCGGCAGGTTTCGCGCGGCGTTCTTCCTGCACCCCCCTGATGGAGGGCGTCAGAAAGGCCATCATATGTTCCAGATACTGCGGATCACGCCAGAAGAGGCGAAAGATCTGGGCGTAGACCGTCCGTTCCTCGGGCTTGGAAACAAAACAGGCATGCAGCGTCCAGTAAAAATCGGCCTTCTCCGAAAACCCCACTGCCGCCACGGCGCGGATCGCCTCGATCACGCGTCCCGGCCCGATATTCAGCCCTGCCTTGCGCAAGGCGCGTGCGAAATGCGTGATGTTCTGGGCCAGCTTGGGGTTGTCCGGCAGCGCCAGATCGGCGAGTTCAGCCATGTGGTAGCCGCCGGACCGGGGGTGTCACACCCCCGGACCCCCGTGGGATATTTTTCAACAGAAGAAGCATCAGGCCGGGATGACCTCGGCCTTGGCATCCTCCAATATGCGCTTTGCCTCAGCGCCTTCGATCTTCTGGATATCATCCTGATACTTCAGGATGGCCCCCAGCGTATCGGCGATGGTGGCGGGTGACAGGCTGATCACATCCAGCGCCAGCAGGCATTTGGCCCAGTCGATGGTTTCGGCCACGCCGGGTTTCTTGAACAAATCCTCGGTCCGCAGTTTCTGCACAAAACCGACGATTTCCGCGCTCAATTGCGATGCCACCTCTGGCGCGCGGGCTTGCAGAATGGCGATCTCGCGGTCGAAATCGGGATAGTCGACCCAGTGATAAAGGCAGCGACGTTTCAGTGCGTCATGCACCTCGCGCGTGCGGTTGGATGTCAGAATGACGATCGGCGGCTCTGGCGCTGTGACAGTACCCAGTTCGGGGATTGTGACCTGAAAGTCCGAGAGAGCTTCAAGCAGGAATGCCTCAAACGGTGCATCGGTCCGGTCAAGCTCGTCGATCAGCAGCACAGGCGCACCACCCGGTTGCGGGCGCATGGCCTGCAAAAGCGGGCGTTCGATCAGGTAGTCCTCTGTGAAAAGCTCTGTTTTCAGCGCGTCGCGGTCTGCCCCGCCTGCGGCCTCTGCCGCGCGGATCGCGATCATCTGTTCGGCGAAGTTCCATTCATAGACAGCAGAAGCCGCATCAAGTCCTTCATAGCATTGCAGCCGGATCAACCTGCGGCCCAGCGCGGATGCGATGACCTTGGCGATCTCTGTCTTGCCGGTGCCGGCCTCCCCTTCGAGAAACAGGGGCCGTCCCAGTTTGAGCGCGAGAAACACCACTGTGGCCAGCGAACGGCCGCAAACATAGTCCTCTGCTGCCAATGCGGACTGCACCGCGTCGATATCTGCAAATGCCATTCTTGTCCTCCTGATGCCTACAACTGCATCCCCGCCCGCCCGCGTCAAGCCGCGCATTGCCCCGCGCATCGCAAGGGCGTAGCCTTGCGCCAATTGCAAAGGAGCCGCGCCATGAACGAATCCACCCCGATCAAAGCCGCCGGGTTTGGCCCCGATCTTGGCCCGTTTTCATGGGACGACCCCTTGCTGCTGGAAGGCCAGCTAAGCGAGGATGAACGGATGCTGCGCGACGCGGCGGCGGAATTTGCGCAAGGCGTGTTGCAACCCAAGGTGACAGCAGCCTACCGGGAGGAAACCGTTGATCCGGGCATATTCGCAGCGATGGGCGAGGCAGGCCTGCTCGGCGTCACCATCCCCGATGCATACGGCGGGCTGGGCGCGTCTTATGTGACTTACGGCCTTGTCGCGCGCGAGATCGAGCGGGTCGACAGCGGTTACCGGTCGATGATGTCGGTGCAGTCGTCATT
>JAHDGO010000380.1 GCA_020627605.1 Yoonia sp. | reverse complement strand
TGATGCCACGCTGGAACTGCGTGTCGACCGTGCCCTTGTCCACCACGACGCGCTGCGGCGCGGGCTGGGTCTGGACCCGATTGACCGCGACGGTCTGCTGGCCGAGCTGCGCGCCGTCGCACCCGGCATTCTGGAATACGCCGCACCGGTCTGGAAAGTGCTGAACGAAAAGCGCCAGGCGGGCAAGCGCATTCTGTTTGAGGGGGCGCAGGGCGCGCTGCTGGACATCGACTTTGGCACCTATCCCTTTGTGACATCCTCCAACGTGATCGCCGGACAAGCGGCGACGGGTGTGGGCATGGGACCGGGGGCGATTGATTTCGTGCTGGGGATCGTCAAGGCCTATACAACACGCGTGGGCGAAGGGCCGTTCCCGACCGAACTGCTGGATGATGACGGCCAGCGTCTGGGCGAACGCGGGCATGAATTTGGCACGACTACCGGGCGCAAACGCCGCTGCGGCTGGTTTGATGCCTGCCTTGTGCGCCAGACCTGTGCGACGTCAGGTGTGTCCGGTATCTCTTTGACAAAGCTGGATGTTCTTGATGGCTTTGAGACGCTGAAAATCTGCGTTGGCTATGAACTTGACGGCAAGACGCTGGACTATCTGCCCACAGCCGCAGACGAGCAGGCGCGCTGCACGCCGGTCTACGAAGAAATCGCCGGCTGGTCGGAATCCACCGAAGGCGCGCGGTCATGGGCGGACCTGCCGGCACAGGCGATCAAATACGTCCGCCGGATTGAAGAGTTGATCGACTGCCCTGTCGCCCTAGTCTCCACCTCACCGGAGCGGGAAGACACCATTCTGGTGACCGACCCTTTCGCTGATTGAGGTGACATGACCTACAAGGCTCGCAAACGTCTGGCGCTTTTTGTGCTTGTGGTCGGATTGCCCGTCTACATCATCCTCGCCGTGACATTGATGAGCGAGGCAAGCCGGTTTCCCAAACTGATCGAATTCCTGATCTACGTGGTGCTTGGCATCGGGTGGGTGTTCCCGCTGAAATGGGTTTTCAAAGGTATTGGCCAGCCCGACCCTGATCAGCCGCAGTAGAAACAAAAAAAGGCGGGGTTGGCCCCCGCCTTTGTCATTCCATCCTGTTGCTTGATCAGCCCTGTGCGGCCTGCGCCCCATCTGGGCGGAATTCGGTTGTGTCCGACACCCGGAAACGTCCGCTTTCCAGTTTGACGATGCGTGCCAGGCGCAGCAGCCGCCCAAACGCCCGCAGCCCGTCTTCGCGGCTGATCTCTGTGCCAGTGGCGGTCTGGACCATCTTCATCACCTGCGGGCGGGAAAAGTCTGCGTCACCTTCGATATAGAACAGATAGGCGGCGGCAGCCTCGATCATGTCGATGATTTCTACCGCGCCGTGATCCGCAGCAAAATCCTTGAAGCTGACACTGCTTGGCGCCACTGGTGCCTCTTTGCGGGATGCGATTTCGCGCAACCGGGCCGAGGCCGCATCAACAGGACGCGGCACAGAGGCAACCGCCGGTGATGGGGCAGGTGCAGAGGCCGGGGTAGCATCCTCTGCGATATCGGATTGGACCAGCTTCAGCGGCGGGGCTTTCGGCGCCGCTTCGGCGGCGGCTTCGGCCTCGTCACGTTCTTCTGCGTCATGTGCGCCAAGATCATCCTTGTAAGCCTCATCCGGGTCGACCGGTGCTGTCCCTGCATCACCCAACTGGCGCGCGGCCTCGGTTGCGGCCACAGCGGCCTTCAGCTGTGCAAATGCATCGCGGTGGCGGCGGCTTTCAGGTTGGTTGAGGTGCTGATCCGTCTGGGACAGGATACGGCTCATCGCTTCGTCAACGCTGCGTGGCAGACCATGGTCTGACATCGGGTTGCCTTTGCGCTGGGCCAATTCGGCCTCGATCTTGGCAACTTCGGCCTGAAGATCGAAATCGTCATCATCATCGGCAGGCGCGCTATCCGTCGTGCCATGCATGGCTGCATCCTGCGACGTCAGAACCAGCGGGCCTACTTCGCCGGGGGCGTCTGCTGCCGCATCGTCGGTGGCATCGTCTTGCGCCACATCCTGATCGTCCGCCTCGGTTGATTTGGCTTCCAGTTCGTCAGTATAAGACGGCACATCCTCTGCATACTCAGCCGCGACCGCCTCTGTCGGAACCGTCTCGGCCATTTCTTCCGCTGCGACATGCGCTTCGGTGATTGCCATCTCTTCGTGCGGGTCATCGGCAGCCGAAGCGTCATCAGCGGAAGGGGCAACTGCGGCAAAGGCCTCGCTCTCGCTGACAGAATCGGCGTCCTCATCCATCGCGTCAGCGACTTCAGCGACGTCTGCGTCAAATGCATCTTCTGCCGTTTCGACCATCTCGGCCAGGTCTGGCTCTTCGTCGGTCGCACCTTGTTCGACTACGTCCTTGATGCGCTGCAACCTGTCGGCAACGCTTGCTTCCATCAGCGCGTCATCAAATCCGTCGTCGTCAGCATCGTCATCGTCGTCAGCATCCTCGGCATGATCATCAGCTTCG
>JAHDGO010000379.1 GCA_020627605.1 Yoonia sp. | reverse complement strand
AGCCCGCCGTCCTGCGGGTACTGCACGTCCAACACATACTGCGTTGTTGCAGGCCGCCCCGACAACACGATCACCTGATCGCCCAGATAAACGCTTTCACGCAGATCGTGGGTGATCAGCACCGCGGTAAAGGGTTCCTGTGCCCGCAGGGCATGCATGGTCTGCCAGAGATCTTCGCGGGTGAAAGCATCCAGCGCGCCAAAGGGTTCGTCCATGATCAAGACATCAGGTTTGTGCACGATGGACCGGCACAGCGACGCGCGCTGGCGCATCCCGCCTGACAGTTCCGATGGGCGCTTGTTCTCAAACCCGTCAAGGCCAACCAGCTGCAAGAGCTCCATCGCGCGGGCGACGCGGTCTGCGCGCGGCATGCTGCCCGCCACGATCTCAAGCGGCAGGATGACATTGTCGAGGATCGTCCGCCATTCCAGCAGGACCGGGTTCTGAAACGCCATGCCCACGGTCTTGCGCGGGGATTTCACCAGTTCGCCATGCAGCCAGACCTCTCCCTCATCGGGTTTCATCAGGCCGGTGATCAGCCGGGTCAGCGTGGATTTTCCGCAGCCAGAGGGGCCAACCACGGCGGCAAATTCGCCTTCGGGCACGGACAGGTTCAGATCGTCGAGCACCGGCAAGGGGCCGTTCGGCGTCTGATAGGCGTGGGTCACGCCCTTGATTTCAATCAGGTTGGTCATGCGCGCAGGCATCCGCCCCGCAGGGCGGATGCCGTGACTTTCCTACTTCAGCATGCGCGCGTCGGCGGCAGGCAGATAGCTGTCATCGAAATAAAGCGACATTTCGGGGTCAGAGGTGAAGTCGTAAACCGATTTTGTCTGCTCAATCGCGTTGGCCATACGGTCAGCATCGATACCGCCCATCCCGTTGGCCATGACGTAGTCAGTCAGCACATTGGCATCGATAGCCATTTGCAGACGCTCTGTCTCAAGCCCCGGATCGGCGGCAGGGTTGCGTTCGATCAGTGACGCAACAGCCGTGTCAGGGTCAGCGATAGCCGCTTTCCAGCCAGCCGCGATGGCTGTCAGGAAACTGGTCACGACCTCTGGGTTTTCGGCCGCAAAATCCGTGTTCACGATGATCGCGTTGCCATAAAGGTCCACGCCATAATCTGCCATCAGGATGACGCTGATATCATCCTCCGGAACACCAAGCCGTTTGAGGTTCAGCGTCGAGGAAAAGGAAAACCCGGTGACAGAGGCGACCTGCCCTTCGGCCAGCATCGGTTCGCGTGTTGGAAAGCCGACAGGTTCGACGGTGATCGCGCTGACATCAATATCGTTTTCTGCGGCAAAGATCGGGAATTGTGCCCAGGCACCATCAGGCGGCGGCGCACCCAAAACGGTGCCTTCCAGATCGGCGGGGACTTCAACGCCCAGCGACTTGCGCCCCACAATGGCGAAGGGTGGTTTGTCGTAGACCATCATGACAGCCTTGACCGGCGCATCGGGGTTCTGATCAAGGAAACGCATCAGGCTGTTGATGTCGGCGAACCCCACAGGGAAGGCCCCGGTCGCGACCTTTGGGATCGCGTCAAGCGATCCATTGCCCTCGGCGATGGTCACATCCAGCCCGGCGTCAGCAAACAGACCGGAATCAATGGCAAGGAAGTAAGGCGCAGACGGCCCTTCAAATTTCCAATCGAGCGCGAATGGCAGTTCGGTTTGTGCCGATGCGCTGCTGGCCATCCCGGTGATGGCGATGGCACCGGCAAACGCGGCAGACATGATACGTGTGAACAAGGTGTCCTCCTACAGTTGGTCGCGTCACGGTTCCACAGGCGCGCACCGGTTGAAACCCGGTGCGCCGCCGCAAGGCGCGACCCCGATCATCTGCTGAAGTTGCGTGCAGTTGCAAGCACTTTTGCCCAAAGCTTGGGCGGATGGCTATGAAACAGGCGCGTCCTAATGCTGCTCTGGCACCAGAATCTCGCGCTTGCCCACGTGGTTTGCACTGCTGACGACGCCCTCGTCCTCCATCTGTTCGACCAGCCGTGCGGCCTTGTTATAGCCGATGGCCAGCTTGCGCTGGATGTAGGATGTCGAACACTTCCGGTCCTTGATCACAATGGCCACGGCCTGATCATAAAGCGCATTTTCGCCTTCAGACCCGTCACCAAGACCAAGCACCATGTCGATGTCACTGGCCTTTTCGTCCTCTGGCCCGTCCACGACACCGGACATATATTCCGGCGGGCCAAAGCCCTTGAGGTGATTGACGATTTCCTCAACCTCTTCATCGCTGACAAAGGGGCCGTGGACGCGGGTGATCTTGGACCCGCCCGCCATATAAAGCATGTCACCCATGCCAAGCAGTTGCTCTGCCCCCATTTCACCAAGGATCGTGCGGCTGTCGATTTTTGAGGTCACCTGGAATGAAATCCGGGTGGGGAAGTTCGCCTTGATCGTGCCGGTGATCACATCGACCGATGGGCGCTGTGTCGCCATGATCAGGTGAATACCCGATGCACGCGCCATCTGCGCCAGAC
>JAHDGO010000378.1 GCA_020627605.1 Yoonia sp. | reverse complement strand
ACAGGTGCAACCCGGATCATGCCGTAACAAAGCAAAAGCCCCGCCGGATGGGCGGGGCTTTCACTTGGGAATGTCGGGGGTCTTAGAATGACACGGTCAACTGGACACCTGCACCAAGCGCAGAGTTGTCGGTGAAGTCCGCACCGTCTGTCCCGGCAAGGGCTGGCACAGGGTTTTCGACAACAGCGTCGCCGATCATCACATAGCTGATGCCGCCTGTAAGCTTGATGTTCTCTTGCACCTGATAGGTGCCGCCAACGCCAAAGCTTGTGAAGCCATCAGTCGGGCCGAGGTTGCCAGAGAAACCACCGGTCGCGGCCTCATAACCGATTGTTGCAAAGCCAGAGAAGACATCGCTGAAGCGACGGCCAACACCCAGAGAGTAGGTGACGGTGTCGTCGTCATAGGACAGCAGCGAAGAGCCACCTGTTGCCGCAGCATAGCCTGCAGGGGTGAAAGCAAAGGTGGACCATTCCGCCCAGCGGATCGAACCGAAGACCAGCGTGTCTTCTGCGACACCGGACTGGAAGTTCAGGTTCACGGACTGCGGTGAAGCGAACTCTGTCTCTGTTTCCAGCGCGCCGTTTTCCAGTGTCGTCTGCGTATGCTCGATTTCGCTGTTGTATGTCAGCGCAACGCGCAGTGCGATTTCAGGCATCTCATATGCGGCACCGATGACATAGCCGACGCCTTCAGTAGGATCAGTTTCCAGCGTATAGGCAGCGGCCGGAATTTCCACCTCGGACTCGATCACCTGATAGCGCAGACCACCGTAGACGCTGATCTGATCTGTGGCCTGATACTTCACCAGGCCTGTCAGGGCGTAGCTGGATACCTCTGCAGTCGACCCCGCTGCAAAGTAGCCAGTGCCGGTTGGGTAATCGACGTTGCCGCCATAAGGCTGATCAAGAACAAACGCGACAGTGATGTCGTCGGTGATGTCTTCTTTGATGCCAAAGCCGAAGGTTGTGTAGCTTGGTGACATATCGCCGGACTCTGTCCCGCCAAGAAGGGCGACAGCCGTACCAGAGACATCGGGGCTGACATTGCCGAATGACAGCTGAACGACGTTGCCCTCTTCGAACAGAATGCCTGTAGGCTGGCCAGACCGGTCAAGGCCCCCGGCGCTTACGATACTCGTGGAAAGCAGCAAGGCTGCCCCTGCCGTCAAAACGTTTTTCATGTCCTCATCCCTGTCATGAATAAAATGTGTGTAGCCGCGACCCTATGGGCTGGGTCAGATTCAGGTCAATTATTGACGCCACGTCATTTTTCTTGCGCGCCGCAGCGTCACAAATTTGCAATGATTACTTGCCCGCTGCGGCAGAGGTCCCGCGCATCGCCTGCGCGATGTTCAGATAATTCGCCGCAAAGATCAGCGCGGCACCCACAAAAATCCAGATATCCAGTGCCTCTCCGTAAAACAGCATGCCAACAACCGCGATAGTTGGAAGGCGGACAAAGTCGATGGGCATCACCACACTGGCTGGCGCGATGCGCAGCGCATTGGTCAGACAGAAATGCGCCATTAGCCCGGCAAAACCAATCAACACAACCCATGGTAAGACAGCGCGGGATGGCAGGGCAAGATCACCGTCGTAGCCGGCGCTGATCAGGCCAAAGACCGCCTGCATGACCGTCAGGTAGAAAAGGATTGCCGTGATGCTTTCGGTTTGGGTCAGCTTGCGCGTAAAGATTGCCGTCAATGCAAAGAAGATGGCGCAGCCTGCCGCAGCAAGGATGCCCACATTCAGGTTTGACGGGTCAGGGCGCGCAACGATCAGGATACCCAGAAACCCGATGGCCGCGCAGACCAGGCCAATTGTTGTCAGTCGTTCCTGCAGGATCAGCGGCGACAGCAGGATCACCCAGATCGGCGTCGTAAACTCCAGCGCAAAGACCTGCGCCAGCGGGATCAGCGTCAGCGCATAGAACCACAGGTTCTGTCCGGTGAAATGAAAGATATTGCGCACCGCATGCAGGCCGTAGCGGGTTGTTTTGATCTGCCCCAATGTGCCAAGCGCCGCAGCAACCCCGACCACGATGACAATGCCGGTCAGACTGCGGAAGAACATGATCTCAAACGTATCAAGCTCTGCACTGACGGTGCGTCCAGAGACAGCCATCAGCGTGAAAGAGGTGATGGCGCCGATCATCCAGATGGCGGCCTGCAGGGTGGTATTCATGCCGCCTTTGTCAGGTGCCTGAGGGGGTTTTGCAAGCGGCGTTCGCCTGTGTCAGTCTGCGGGCTGGCAGTGGTGGAGGGCGGCATGAGACAATGGATAGCGATCTGGATTTGCGCGGCCGGGATGGCACATGCCGATCCGGTGACAGATCTGGCGGCTGCGGCGGCGGAAAGCTTTGCGGAAATGCCAGCATTACAACGGGTTGATCAGATTGCTGGCGCATGTGGTGCGGATGAAACCGTCAATCCCGACGTCGCCTATTGCACCAGCACCAACCGGATACTGGTGGCCGACGCGGTCTGGGACGCGCCGGAGGCG
>JAHDGO010000377.1 GCA_020627605.1 Yoonia sp. | reverse complement strand
GGGTGAATTGCTGGTATT
The DNA here is from genome assembly GCA_020627605.1 of Yoonia sp. Lineage (GTDB taxonomy): Bacteria > Pseudomonadota > Alphaproteobacteria > Rhodobacterales > Rhodobacteraceae > Yoonia. Next base: position 2,510 of record JAHDGO010000377.1, on the reverse strand, counting down.
GTGCTTCTTTGTCTTCGCCCTGTCGCGCCTGACCTTCAGCCGCGCCCTGACAGGCGAGGATGAACATGGGCTGCGCCGCGATCCGGAGTTTATGACAGCCCTCGTTCTGATTGGTGCCGTGACGCTCGCGCTGTTCCTGCGCCATTTCGTGGGGGCGACAGAGCAGGCAACTGTGACAAGCGCGGGAGAGATGTTCGGCGCGCTCTGGGGCACGCTCTTTACCGTCACATCCTTTCTGACGACGACAGGGTTTGAGTCCTATTATTGGGACGGCGCGCGCATCTGGTCAGGGCTAGGCACGCCGGGGTTGTTTTTGATCGGCATGGCCTTGATCGGGGGCGGCGTTGCCACGACAGCAGGGGGCGTGAAACTGCTGCGGATTTATGCCCTTTATCGCCATGGCGAGCGCGAGCAGGAGCGGCTGATCCACCCGTCCTCTATTGGCGGCGGCGGCAAGGACGCGCGACGTATCCGCAAACAAGGCGCGTTTATTTCGTGGATTTTCTTTATGCTGTTTGCCATCAGCATTGCCGTTGTCATGCTGCTGTTGTCGCTGACGGGGGTGCAGTTTGAAACGGCCATGGTGCTGGCCGTATCGGCGCTGTCTACGACTGGTCCACTCGCCTCTGTGGCCGCGGAAACGCCGATTGCCTATTCAGGCCTGCCAGAGGCGGCAAAGATCATTCTGGCCTTTGCCATGGTGCTTGGCCGGTTGGAGGCGCTTGCGATCATCGCCCTTTTCAATCCAGAGATCTGGCAACGCTGACAGCCGCGCCAATGGCGTGTTTTTGGGGGTGGAAACTCTGGTTTTCGCGCGACATACTGTTTCGCAGAACGATGGGGGGCCGGTCTGCGGCCGCAAGAACAAGAAAAAAGGGTGTCGTAATGGCCGCCGATAAAGCAAATCTGCAAGATGCGTTTCTTAACCATGTCCGCAAGACCAAGGTTCCGGTCACAATCTTTCTGGTCAACGGGGTCAAGCTGCAAGGCGTGATCACATGGTTTGACAGCTTTTGCGTGCTTTTGCGTCGCGACGGTCAATCGCAGCTTGTCTATAAAAGCGCGATTTCAACCATCATGCCGGCACAGCCCATCAGCCTTTATGAAGGCGAAGAGTAGCATTGCTTGAACACGACAGGCCCGTCACGCGGGCTTGGGTGCTGCACCCAGATCTGAAGTCCGACCAGACACGCCGCGACGCGGAACCGGCGTTGGAAGAGGCCGTGTCGCTGGCCGCCGCCTTGCCTGACCTGCAGGTGATCGGGGCGGATGTGGTGCGTCTGCCGAAAATCCAGCCGGGCAAGCTGTTCGGAAAGGGCAAGATCGCAGAGCTGAAAACAGTTTTGCAGGCCAACGAGATCGAACTGGTTCTGATCGACGGCCCGGTCACACCTGTTCAGCAGCGCAATCTTGAAAAGGAATGGGGGGTCAAGCTGCTTGATCGGACCGGCCTGATTCTGGAAATTTTCAGTGACCGCGCCCGCACCTCTGAAGGTGTGTTGCAGGTTGAAATGGCGGCCCTGTCCTATCAGCGCACGCGTCTGGTGCGTGCCTGGACCCACCTTGAGCGGCAGCGTGGTGGTCTGGGCTTTGTCGGCGGCCCCGGTGAGACGCAGATCGAGGCCGACCGCCGCGCCATTGACGAACAGCTCAACCGTCTGCGCAAGCAATTGGCCAAGGTTGTCAAAACACGCGAATTGCACCGCGCCAGCCGCGCCAAGGTGCCGTTCCCGATTGTGGCGCTTGTCGGCTATACCAACGCTGGCAAATCCACACTTTTCAACCGGCTGACCGGGGCAGAGGTTTTTGCCAAGGACATGCTGTTCGCCACGCTTGACCCCACCATGCGCAAGATCGTTTTGCCCACAGGGGATGAGGTGATCATGTCCGACACAGTGGGTTTCATCAGCGATCTGCCGACCGAACTTGTTGCGGCCTTCCGCGCGACGCTGGAAGAGGTGCTGGACGCCGACCTGATTGTCCATGTCCGCGACATCAGCCACCCGCAGACGGAAGAGCAGGCGCAGGATGTCATGGCGATCCTGCAAAGCCTTGGCGTGGCCGAAGAGGCCCCGCTGATCGAGGTCTGGAACAAGATCGACCTGCTGGACGCCGATGCCCGTGACACCGTGTTGACGCAGGCCGGGCGCACCGACGACCTTTATGCAATTTCCGCGGTGAGCGGAGAAGGGCTGGACGCGCTGCTGGCGGCCATTCCAGACAAACTGAAGGACCCGCGCACCGAAGACAGGCTGTCACTGCCATTCGCCGACGGACGGCAACGTGCGTGGCTGTTTGAGCAGGGGGTGGTGACCGCGGAAGACCAGACCGAGACAGGTTATGATCTGACGGTGTTCTGGACGGCACGCCAGAAGGAACGATTCGGGCGGTTGTAGTTGACGTCCGCTATGCGGACAAACCTGCCGCTCCATCAAAGCATACGGGATGCAGTGATGTGCAACCGCCCTGTCGGCGCTTGACCTTGGATTGGGCCCAAACCGATCAATCGT
>JAHDGO010000376.1 GCA_020627605.1 Yoonia sp. | reverse complement strand
GGTCCCGGTTTCAGCGCTGATGAGATCGTCCCTGCGATTGAGCGTCTGGTGACAGGCTACCTCGCCCTGCGTCAGGACGAAACAGAGACATTCCTGCAGGCCTATCGCCGTCTTGGCATGGCCCCGTTCAAAGAGATTCTCTACCCAGGTGAGGAGAAAGCAAATGCCGCTTAAGGAACTGGCCGAACGCCGCAACCTGCTGCACCGCAAATCTGATGCACAAACCGTGCTGCGCCACGCACTTGAGGATGTGCAAATCGGGCCGGTGGCCCTTGTGTCATCCTTTGGTGCGGAAAGCGTCGTGCTGCTGCATATGATCGCAGAGATCGACAAGGCGACACCGGTCATCTTCCTCGACACCGAAATGCTGTTTCCCGAAACGCTGACCTATCAGCGCGATGTGGCCGCGACGCTCGGTCTGACTGACGTGCGTGTCGTGACGCCGGACCGCAACGACGTGCTGACAGAGGATGTCGATGGTATCCTGCATCTGGCCGACACCGATGCCTGCTGCGACCTGCGCAAGACGCGGCCACTGGAACGGGCCTTGCAAGGCTTTGGCGGCTGGATCACAGGCCGCAAGCAGTTCCAGAACGGCCAGCGCGCGCAACTGCCGCTATTTGAAAAGGACGGTGCACGGATCAAGATCAACCCATTGGCAAATTGGACGGCCAAGGACCTTGCTGCCTATATGGACGCGCATAATCTGCCACGGCACCCATTGGTCGCCCAAGGTTATCCGTCCATTGGCTGCATGCCCTGCACCACCCGCGTCAGCGCACATGAAGACCCCCGCGCAGGTCGTTGGCGTAACAGTGAAAAAACAGAATGCGGCATCCATTTTGACAATGGCCGCGTTGTCAAAGAAGGAAAAGCAGCATGAGCGTGATTGTCACCGACAACGGCTTTGGCGCCGATGACTTCGACTGCGGTTTTGTGCCTCTTGGCGACGCGGCTGCGAATGATTGCGACTATGGCATCGATCTGGCCTCTGACACGGCGCCGGGCGCGCTGGCCAGTCTAACCAATGCCCCCATGATCCGCATTGATTTTCCCAGCTTTGCCGATGGGCGGGGATTTACTCTTGCCGCCATGCTGCGGCGCGCGGGGTTCAAGGGCCGTTTGCGCGCAAAGGGCCATGTGCTGGCGGACCAGTACGCAATGGCCCGGCGCAGCGGTTTTGACGAGGTGGAAATCGACGATGCCCTCGCGGCCCGTCAACCTGAAGAGCAGTGGCTGTTCCGCGCCGACTGGCACACGCACAACTACCAGTCACGCCTGCGCGGCTGAACACCCCCTTTCCCTGATCCAGATCAACGACTAAGACGGAGGGCGGCCCGAAAAGGCTGCCATGAGACATATGACCGAGCAGACACCCGTGACCACACAAACCGCCAAAGCCGTCCCCACCCTGCCTGATGCGCAAACCGTGACAGAGGTAAAGCATTACACTGACCGCCTGTTTTCCTTCCGGGTGACGCGGCCAGCCTCGCTACGCTTTCGCTCTGGCGAGTTTGTCATGATCGGCCTGATGGGTGATGCGGACCCCAAGACCGGCAAGCAGAAACCGCTGCTGCGTGCTTATTCCATCGCCTCGCCCAGCTGGGATGAAGAGTTGGAGTTCTATTCGATCAAGGTGCAGGACGGCCCGCTGACCTCCAAACTGCAGCATATTCAGCCGGGCGATGACCTGATCCTGCGGCCCAAGCCCGTTGGCACGCTGGTGCATGACGCGCTGCTCCCCGGCAAGCGGCTATGGTTCTTTGCCACCGGCACCGGCTTTGCGCCCTTTGCATCGCTCCTGCGCGAGCCGCAGACCTATGAGGATTATGACGAGGTCATCATCACACACACTTGCCGCGAAGTGGGGGAGCTGACCTATGGCCGCGACCTGATCGAAGGGTTGAAGACCGATGAGCTTCTCAACGAAGTCATTGGCGAAGGCTTCTGGAAGAAGATCAAATACTATCCGACAACAACCCGCGAAGAGAGCCTCAAGATGGGCCGCATCACCGACCTGATGCGCAGTGGAGAGGCCTTTGCCGATCTGGGCGTGCCGGTGCTGTCACCAGAAACCGACCGGGCGATGATCTGCGGCAATCTGGCTTTCAATCTTGAATTGAAAGACATGCTGGAAGGTTACGGGTTGGTCGAAGGGGCAAATTCGAACCCACAGCACTACGTTGTTGAAAAGGCGTTTCTGGACTAAAGACACCAACGCCACGCAAAGAAAAAGGGCCGCGTCAGTGATGACGCGGCCCTCTCATTTTGTGTGGTCTGCGACCTAGAGGCCCAGCAGATTCCGGATGTTTTCCAGCACCGGCTGCAGCAAGGCAGGGTTGTCCTTGGCAAAGTTCAACGCATTGCTGAGCGTTGTTTGCTGCTCTGCCGGGATGTCGGCGCTTTCCAGCAACTGGGTCACCTTTTCGGCGTCAAAGCCGTCAAGCGTCAGCAGATCGCCAGCCATCGCCATCAGATCTTCACCACCTTCGGCGGCTGCATCAGCTGCGGCGGCAGCTTCTTCGGTT
>JAHDGO010000375.1 GCA_020627605.1 Yoonia sp. | reverse complement strand
GCGCTCAGCGACCCAAGCGACGCGCGATCTGTTCTGACAGGCTTAGCAAAGCGGCGGAATGTGCAGTTGCGATGCTTGCCAGGCTCTGGTCAGGCATCGGCACGCTGATGTCAAAAGTGTCGGCAGTATTGCGGAAGTCTATGCCGTCGCCGCCCACAAAGAACTGACCGCTGAGCCGGAACGTCCCGTCGGCACCGGCAAGCATCTGTTCGACGCGCACATCAATTGCCACGTCTGGCAGGCGGACAAAAGGCCAAGGCTCCGGGCCAACGTCAGCGTTCAGGATATCCGACAGATTGCGGGTCAGCACCAATGTCACGGCGCGCTCTGGCTCATCAGCCCAAAGCACATCGTCATTGCTGGCGATCAGCCCGCCGGGCTGTTCGCGCGCGACCTCTTCCGCGCCAGCGTAGCTGGGCAGAGACACAGTGCGCACCATCGCGCTGCCCACAAGCGGGCGTAGTTCAAGCGATGACGGCAAAGGCGACAGCGCCAGCCGGTCAATCGGGGGCGAACAGGCAGCAAGGGCAACAAAGCTCAGAACCAGACATTTCTTGATCATCGTTACCGTCCCGTCAGAAGTGAATTTGGATTGCGCTGGATCTGGCGCTACAAGGCTGTCACCGCATCCGCCGCGTCCTGAATATCGCGCAGGGTTTGCAGCGTTTCAGAGCCAAAGCGCGAGCGTTCGCTATAGCTTTCGATGACCGCTTCCGTCTGCGCCACCAGCTGATTTGCGCGGGCAGCCAGCCCCGGCAGCGTTTGCACAGATTGCTGCACCGCGCGTGCTGCGTCATTGGCAGAGGCAAGGGCGGCGTTGACGTTCTCAATCGCGCCGCCTTCGCGCACCTGCGTCAGGAACAGCCGCATCTCATCCAGGGCGCTGTTCAGCGTGCCGGGCAGGGCGACTGCATCCTCTGTTCCGATGAAACTTTCGATGGCGGAAAGTGTGTCCGCGGCTGATGTGATCAGCGCCTCGAATTCCAGCGTGTTGGCGCGGGCTGTCAATGCCTCGATCTGCGCGGTAATTTCCGGCAGGTTGCGGGTTGCGACCTCGATATTCTGCATCGCGGCATTGGCAGTGGTAATCGCGGCATCAAAATTGGCGATCAGGCCAGTTTCCTCGGCCTCGTCTATCAGCGCATTGAGGTCGGTAATGGCTGCACGCAGGTCACCGGGAATGGCCTGAATATCGTCAGATGCAACCAGACCGCGTGTCTCTTCTGCCAGCGCGACGATAGAGGCGGGCACGCCGCGCGTGGCGTCGTCATTGGCAAGCCGTTCGATGCTGTCCATCATGTCGATGGCGCCGTCCATCAAATCCTCGACCGGCAGGGCGTTGATCCGGGCAAGAAGCCCCTCTGCCGTCGCAGCCACGTCCGAAATTTGCGAGTCTGCCGTGGGGATGACAGGGTATTGCCCCGATGTCAGTGTCATGATCGCAGGCAGCGCGTCTTCCAGCGTGACCAGTTCCACAACCAGCGATCCGGCCAGAATGTTGCCGGTCACCATCCGTGCCCGCAATCCGCGTGCCACGAAGTCTGACAAGAGTTGCAGCGCCTCATCCGCTGTCGCCTCGCCACCCATCCCAAGACGGGAGGGTTCAATCGACAAGACGGCCTGCAGCCGGACCTGTGCGTCTTCCGCTTCACCAACAACGATGGCGTTGATGGCACTCACCTCGCCGATGCGGATACCCTGGAACCGCACCTCTGACCCCTGGGTCAGGCCGGTCACGGATTCCTCAAAAAGCGCTGCAACCTCCAGCACCTCTGCGTTTGGATCGGTGAAAAGGCTTTCGCGGGCTGCCGCGCGATCAGAGAAGATATCAAACCGGTGTCCGTCGCGGATGGCTTCGCCCCCACTGACGACGGTGTCAAAGGCGATGCCGCCTTCAATCACAGAGGCAAGTGAGCTGACATTCAGCGATACACCGCCGGTGCCGAAAGACACGCTGAAACCGGAGGTGTCCCAAAAGCGCGTGTTGGTGGTGATACGGCGATCATAGGGCGCCTCGACAAAGGCGCTGACCAGCACCTGATTGCCGTCAAACGACAATTCCGGCGCTTCAAGATAACCCACCTGAATGCCCTTGTGCAGCACAGGCGCGCCTGCACTGATGCTGCCGCCGTCGTTGGCGCGCAGGACAACCACGGTGCCGCGCTGGCTGGCGCGGGTCAGATTGGGTTCTTCCAGACCGGTAAAATTCTGCTGGGCCACATCGGCATCGGTGTCCCAATTGCCTTCGATGAACACACCTGACAGCACAGTTTCCAGTCCGGTGATGCCGCGCACCGACACATCCGGGCGGACCACCCAGAACTGGGCGTCGTCATCAAGAAACGGCGCAACCGTCTTGTCAACGCGCGCATGAACCAGAACATCGCGCAGGCCGTTTGAAAACTCGACATCTTCGACCTCGCCGACGGTGACATCGCGGTACTTGATCTTGGTCTCGCCCGCGGTAATGCCGGATGCGTTTTCAAAGCTGATCGTGATCAGCGTGCCGCGATCCTGATAATTTTGCCATGCCG
>JAHDGO010000374.1 GCA_020627605.1 Yoonia sp. | reverse complement strand
CGCTCTTGGATAATGCCGCGCGGCCATCCGGGGCGATTGTCTACAATGGGGCCGATGGCCAGTCGACGCTGACCCCTGACCAATATGATCGCCTGCTGGGTGAGATGGAGACACAGCACCAAGGCGCGCGCAATGCGGGGCGGCCGATGCTGCTGGAGGGTGGGCTGGACTGGAAGCCGATGGGCCTTTCCCCGTCAGACATGGAATTCCAGAAAACCAAAGAGGCCGCCGCGCGCGAGATTGCGATTGCATTTGGCGTGCCGCCGATGCTGTTGGGGATCCCCGGCGACGCCACCTACGCCAATTATCAAGAGGCAAACCGTGCCTTTTACCGCCTGACCGTGCTGCCACTGGCCACCCGGGTCATGGCCGCGCTGGCGGACTGGTTGTCTGACTACGCAGAGGCCCGTGTCGATCTGCGCCCGGATCTGGATCAGGTGCCAGCGCTTTCGGCAGAGCGTGACGCGCAATGGCGGCGGGTGTCACAGGCCGCGTTCCTGAGTGACGCTGAAAAGCGCAATTTGCTTGGACTGCCGGCGCTGGAGGTCCGTGATGGATAGCAAGATTGTTGATCTGCAGGGCCAGCCGCGCGCAGACGTGCCAGTCGCGCCGCCCGACATCTGGTTTGCGCATGTCGATATCAGGCTGGGACGCATCGAATTCATGGTGTCGCGGCTGGAATGGCAGATCTGGCTGATTGTCTGCGGCTGCGCCGGGCTTTTGGTGCTGGAAATCGTCAATGCACTCGCGGGGAGAACGCAATGAACCTGGAACATAAATTCTGCACCCTGGGCGCCGAGGTGACGGTGACCGATGGCACCACGATCAGTGGCTACGCCTCTCTTTTCGGGGCGGCTGATCAGGGGGGTGACACGGTCGAACCTGGTGCCTATGGCGCGTCGCTGGCCAAGGGGCGGGGGGTCAAGATGCTGTGGCAGCATGACCCGGCCCAGCCGATCGGCGTCTGGGACGAGGTGCGCGAGGATGACAAGGGTCTGTGGGTCAAGGGCCGTTTGTTGACGGATGTGGCCAAGGGCCGCGAGGCCGCGTCGCTGATTGCCGCCAAGGCGATTGATGGGCTGTCCATCGGCTATCGGACCGTCAGGGCCCGCAAGGATGACAAGGGCGGGCGGCTCCTGTCGGAACTGGAGCTGTGGGAGGTGTCGCTGGTGACGTTCCCCATGCTTCCCGATGCGCGGGTCGGGGCCAAGGGGGATGATCCCGCAGAGGCCGCCCTGCGCGAGATGGCGGCCGCATTCGAGGATGCACGCCGGTTGATGGCGCAGGACTGATCCCGCCGCGACGACGACGAAACGCAACCCAAGACGTTTTCAAAAGGACCAAGTGATGGATGTGACTGAGCATAAGGCTCGGGCCGGGGAAGATATGCCTCCTGCCCAGGCGCTGAACACGGCGATGGCCGGGTTCATTGCGGATTTCAAAGATTTTTCCAACGGCGTGAATGCCAAACTTCAAAGACAGGATGACCGGATGAACAAGCTGGACCGTAAGACGATGATGAATGCCCGCCCGGCCCTGGCGCAGGCCGCAGGAGAGGCCGCGCCGCATCAGAAAGCCTTTGCTGCCTATCTGCGCTCTGGCGATGATGACGGGCTGCGCGGGCTGGAGCTGGAAGGCAAGGCACTTTCCACAGCCGTGGCCGCCGATGGTGGCTATCTGGTCGACCCGCAAACGGCAGCCACGATCCAGAGCACGCTGTCCTCGACCGCCTCGATCCGGTCCATTGCCAGCGTCGTCAATGTGGATGCCACATCCTATGACGTGCTGATCGACCATACGGAAATGGGCGCAGGATGGGCAACAGAGACCAGCACGCTGACGGAAACGGACACCCCGACGATCGAGCGGATCAGCATCCCATTGCATGAGTTGTCTGCGCTGCCGAAAGCCTCGCAGCGGTTGCTGGACGACAGCGCCTTTGACATCGAGGGCTGGCTCGCTGCCCGCATTGCCGATAAATTCGCCCGCTCAGAGGCGAACGCCTTTATCAACGGTGACGGCATCGACAAGCCCACAGGCCTGTTGACCTATCCGACCGTCGACGATCTTGCGTGGAGCTGGGGCAACCTGGGCTATGTCGTGTCTGAAACGGCTGGTGGCATCACGCGGGCAGATCCGATTGTCGATCTTGTTTATGCGCTGGGTGCCGAATACCGCGCCAACGCGACCTTTGTGATGAACTCCCGCACTGCCGGTCATATCCGCAAGCTGAAGGATGCCGATGGCCGCTTTGTCTGGCTGGATGGTATCGCAGAGGCAGAGCCCGCGCGCCTGATGGGTTACCGCGTGCTGATTGCCGAAGACATGCCGGATATTGCGCCTGACAGCTTCTCGATTGCCTTTGGTGACTTTGGTGCTGGCTACACGGTGGCTGAACGCCCTGATCTGCGTGTGCTGCGCGATCCGTTCTCGGCCAAGCCGCATGTGCTGTTCTACGCAACCAAGCGTGTGGGCGGTGCGGTCAGCGATTTCGCAGCCATCAAACTGATGCGGTTCGCGGCAAGCTGACCCTTGCC
>JAHDGO010000373.1 GCA_020627605.1 Yoonia sp. | reverse complement strand
AGGTCGTATTTTTCGTTGGGGGAATGGATCTGGTCATCGTCCTTGCCAAAGCCGATCAGCATGGCGTCCATATCCAGAATCTCCTTGAAATGTCCGGCAATCGGAATCGACCCGCCGCAGCCGACGTAGGCGGCCGCGTTGGGCCATTCGTCTGACAGCGCCTTGCGTGCCTGATCGAATGCAGGGTGGGTTGTTGTCATCTGGCCCGCAGCACTGGCGCCGTGGTCGCTGAATGTCACCGAGCAGTCAGGCGGCAGCATGTCCTGCACCATCTTGCGGAAATTTTCGCGGATTTTCAGCGGGTCCTGTGTGCCGACAAGGCGGAAGCTGATCTTGGCAGAGGCCTGAGACGGCAGTACCGTCTTGAACCCGTCACCGGTGTAGCCGGACCACATGCCGTTCACCTCGCAGGTAGGCCGCGACCAGATCATTTCCAGCGGGCGGCGGCCTGTCTCGCCAGCGGGTTTTGACAGCCCGACCTCGCCCAGAAAATCCTTTTCGTCGAATTTCAGATCGTCCCATGCGGCGGCAAGCTCATTCGAAAGTTCCGGCACGCCGTCGTGGAAGTCTGGCACGGTGATCCGCCCATCCGCGTCATGCAGCGCGGCGATGATGCGCGCCAGAACCCGTGCCGGGTTCATCGCAAGGCCGCCGTACATGCCGGAATGCAGGTCCTTGTCGGGGCCTGTGATCGTCAGTTCCTCGCCCAGAAGGCCGCGCAGCTGCGTGATGATCGCCGGGGTGCTGTCACCGTACAGCCCGGTGTCGCAGATCAGCGCGATATCGGCGGTCAGTTCCTCGCGGTTCTCTTCCATGAACGGGGTCAGCGAGGGGGAGCCGGACTCTTCCTCACCCTCAAAGAACATGGTGATCTTGCAGGGCAGGGTGCCGTGTTCGGCTTTCCATGCGCGGCAGGCTTCGACAAAGGTCATCAACTGCCCCTTGTCGTCCGATGATCCACGCCCGCGAATGACCCGGCCCTTGGCGGTGTCTTCGACTTGCGGGTCAAACGGGTCACGATCCCAGAGCCCCAGCGGGTCAACGGGCTGCACATCATAGTGTCCGTAGAACAGGATATGCGGGCCGTCCCCGCCATAGTGTCCCACAACCATCGGATGGCCGGGCGTGGGCCGTTTGGAGGCGGTGAAGCCGATGGTTTCAAGATCGGCCACCAGCCAGTCCGCTGCGGTGTCGCAATCCCCCTTGTAGGCCGGATCGGTCGAGATCGAGGGGATGCGCAGCAGGTCAAGCAAACGCTCTGTCGCTTGCGGCAGATCGGTATCAATGCGGGAAAGGACGGGATCAAGGGTCATGGGTGCGCCTGTCAGTTTGAGTTAGGCGCAGGGTTGTCCGCTTTGACAGGGAGGTCAAGCAGATGGCCTGCTGGTCCGGGTGTTGATGCCTGTCGCACGGGGTCGGGTTTTCCTGCCTTACCGGCTGCGCCAGAACTGCCGTAATATGATCAGGATCAAAGCGCGCGATGAACCTGCCGCTTATTCAGCGCCACGGCAGCGACACTTTGTAGCGTCTTGCCCGGGCCGCATGCGGCCTATATGACCCTTAGAACGATTCAAAGCTGCGGCAGACCCCCCGGCTTTGTGACGAAACAGAAGGACGTAGCACGTGGATTATAACGCCCAACTGGACACCGCCATTGCCCGTCTGCATGACGAAGGCCGCTATCGCACTTTCATCGATATCGAGCGGACCCGCGGCCAGTATCCACATGCGCGCTGGCGCAAGCCTGATGGCACTGACGCACCGGTCACGGTCTGGTGCGGCAATGATTATCTGGGCATGGGACAGCATCCCGCCGTCCTGGCCGCCATGCATGAGGCGATTGAGGCGACCGGCGCGGGCTCTGGCGGGACCCGCAATATTTCCGGCACCACGGTCTATCACAAGCGGCTGGAGGCCGAACTGGCCGACCTGCATGACAAAGAGGCGGCGCTGTTGTTCACCTCCGCCTACATCGCCAATGATGCCACGCTCAGCACGCTGCCAAAGCTGTTTCCGGGCCTGATCATCTATTCTGACGCGCTGAACCATGCCTCGATGATTGAGGGCGTGCGCCGCAACGGCGGGGCCAAGCGCATTTTCCGCCACAACGATGTGGCACATTTGCGCGAATTGCTGGCCGCCGATGATCCGGCGGCACCAAAGGTTATCGCGTTTGAATCGATCTATTCGATGGACGGCGATTTCGGCCCGATCGAGGCGATTTGCGATTTGGCGGAAGAGTTCGGTGCGCTGACCTATATTGATGAGGTCCACGCCGTCGGCATGTACGGGCCCCGTGGGGCCGGTGTTGCCGCACGCGATGGTCTGATGGGCCGGATTGATATCATCAACGGCACATTGGCCAAGGCCTATGGCGTGATGGGGGGCTACATCGCTGCATCCGCGAAAATGTGCGATGCCATAAGGTCTTATGCGCCGGGCTTCATCTTCACAACGTCGCTGCCGCCGGCGGTGGCAGCAGGTGCGGCGACCAGTGTCGCGCATCTGAAAGAGGACGACAGCCTGCGCGTGCAGCACCAGACAC
>JAHDGO010000372.1 GCA_020627605.1 Yoonia sp. | reverse complement strand
GTCGTGCAAACGTGGATCAGCACAGGGCCGGTGGCCCGCGTGCGGGCCGCGCGCCGGCAAAAGCTGTGACTTGTCGTGCCCGTCGATGGGGCCGATGGAGGAAAGCCCAAGCTCTTCAAACAGCGTGCCCTGCCCGCCCGACTGCATCCCCGTCACCAGATTACGGGCACGGCGCGCATGGTCACGCAAGGGGCCAGGCAAAGCCGCCTCAAACCCTTCGGCCATTTTCTGCAATTCACCCATGGGCGAGGCATAGAGACCCGACAGATATTTCGACATCGCCCCCACTGGCGGGGCGATGGACATTTCATTGTCGTTGAGGATGACAAACAGCCGCCGCCCTTCCGCGCCAGCATTGTTCAGCGCCTCATAGGCCATGCCGGCACTGATCGACCCGTCACCGATCACAGCAATCGCATCACCCGTGGGCTGGCCCATGTCGCGCCCGACGGTAAAGCCAAGGGCGGCAGAGATCGAAGTGCTGGAATGGGCCGCGCCAAAGGGGTCATGGGTGCTTTCACTGCGCTTGGTGAACCCAGACAGGCCACCCTCCTGGCGCAGTGTCCGGATGCGGTCGCGCCGCCCGGTCAGGACCTTGTGGGGATAGCACTGGTGGCCCACGTCAAAGATCAGCTTGTCACGCGGGGTGTCAAACACCGCGTGGATCGCCACGGTCAGTTCCACCACGCCCAGTGATGACCCCAGATGCCCGCCGGTTTCCGACACGGCAGAGATCACCTCTGCCCGTACATCATCGGCCAAATTGGCGAGGGCTGTATCGTTCATCCGCCTGATATCGGCAGGGCCTGCGACACTGTCGAGGAACGGGGTTTCCGGGCGATTAGTCATCACGGCACCTTTGTGTTATGAAAAAAGCGCCGCAAGTGGGGTGCCCACTTGCGACGCTAGTCTCCTGTAGCCAACAGGAAGGGAACTGGGGCATCCGCCCCAATATCGGGCCAGCCAGGGAGGGTAGCCCGATGGCAAAGGAACAGGCGGTGCGTCGCGCGCCGCCTGCCCCAAACTTGTCAGACTGTGGCAGCCTCGACCATTTCGATCGTCAGCGACGACCGGATGATCGGATCAGGCGTGTCACGGCTTTCCTCTGGCAGGATGCGACCGATCCCGGCGATCACCGCGATAATGAACCAGAGCGCCAGCACACCAATCGCCGCATAACCTGCACCCTTGAGCATCAAGAGCGTGATATCGGCGGTCAGCCTGCTTTTCTCGTTCAGGTCGAGGATATTGTCGTTCTTCATTGTCTTTCTCCTCAGTTCACTGGCGCATAGCCATGCTGTTGCGCCCAGACAAACCAGTTGTCGACAACTGTGCCGGTCAGCAGGATACCGATGCCGCCTGTCAGCGTGGTCAGTACTGCAAACCACCAGGCCCAGCGGTGAATACCCTCCATCGTGGCATTGAACCCCATGGTCCAGCGCCAGAAGAGTGCCGCACGTTCCGTGGCTGTACCCCGGTCCACGATCTGTTCGATCTCACGCTCGCCGCCGAAACGGCTGACCGCAAGGATCGTCGCCCCATGCATGGCGAAAAGCAGGGCGGAACCATAAAGGAACGCAATGCTCAGCGCGTGGAAGGGGTTGTAGAACAGGTTGCCGTAAGTGATCGAGAACAGGTTCGTCCAGTCAAGGTGGCTGAAGACGCCGTAAGGCACCATCTCAGACCAGTCGCCCATCAGGATGGGACGGAACAGACCCAGGCAGAGGAACAGCCAGATGGCAGAGGCAAAGGCCCAGGCCACGTGCTTGCCCATGCCCAGCGCCTCGGCCCGCAGGTAGGTGCGCACCCACCAGGTCAGGACAGAGATCAGCAGGAAGAACGATGCGATCATGAAATACCCGCCGTCATTCAACGGTGGCATGCTCAGCCCATAGCCCGGGCTGGGCGGATCCAGCGACAACCAGAACAGGTCGCGCAGGAAAATCGCAGGGTTGTAGTCGGCCTGCGCCCAGAAGGACATGCCCACCATGACGAACCAGATCAGGCCCGTCGCCAGCGAGATCATCCCGAAAGAGCCCAGATAGACAGGCCCCAGCTGGGCGTTGCCGAACCAGCCGGCCAGTTTCGAGAAACCGGTCTTGTCGCCGCGTTCGATGACGCTGCCGTCAGCGCCGGCCATACCCATTTCAGGAGGACCTTGCACCTGAACCTGAGTGAAGATGTTTTGATACTCAGCCATTGTTCATCCCTCCTATAGATCGACCCACCAGGGCAGCTCGTAATACCAATCCCACCAGACGATCCATTCCTCGAACCAGATGGTGCCGGAAATCACGATGCAGACCGCAGACCAGAAGCCCGCATTCAGCGCCAGGAACAGACCCAGCCGGTGAATGCCCAAAGGCCCGATGGAATAGCCAATCAGATCGCGGAAATAGGTGTCTTCGTGATCCGGTGACTTGATTTCCTGCCCCTTGGGCGGGTTGACCGCCGACAGCACCAGCGACCCGTGCAGCGCCAGCGCCAGACAGGTGGTGAAGAAGAAGGTGATCGCCACCATATGCGCCGGGTTGTAGTGGAAGTTGCC
>JAHDGO010000371.1 GCA_020627605.1 Yoonia sp. | reverse complement strand
TCTTCATATCCTCGACGCTATCAATGGCCACACCGGCCTTGCCGACGTCACCCTCGACCCGTGGGTGGTCGCTGTCATAGCCACGGTGCGTCGCCAGATCGAATGCGACAGAGACACCCTGCTGGCCTGCATCCAGTGCCTTGCGGTAAAAGGCGTTCGATTCCTCAGCCGTCGAAAACCCCGCATATTGCCGGATGGTCCAGGGGCGACCCGCATACATTGTGGCCTTGACGCCGCGCGTGTAGGGCGCCTGCCCCGGAATACCGCCCATATGGGGCAGGTCAGCGGTATCCTCCGCGGTGTAAAGCGGCTGCACCGGGATGCCTTCCAGCGTGTCCCATGTCAGGGCCTCAATCGGCTTGCCGCGCAGTTCCTTTTCGGCAATCTCTTCCCAGGATTTCTTGTCAGACATCGGCACCTCCGGCAGAGAACATGAAAAAGTTATCGCGGATCAGGCCCCGGCCCTTAGCAATTGGCGCGGGCGGGTCTATATCCTTGGGTATGAAGAGAATATCATTTCGCTGGCTCATCGCAGCCGCATGTATCGCAGCCACACTTCCCGCCACGGCGGAAGAGCATTCTGGCACCACAGACGTCAGCGTCGATGGCGCGCAAACCGTCTTTGAACGCTGGGAGGCAGCCCCGACAACGGTTTTCGACGCCGCAGAGATTGACCCCGAAGACCTGGAGTGGGTGTTGCGCCCGCTCGTCATCTTTGCCGATACGCCCAATGACCCGCGCTTTCGCCAGCAAATGGACTTGCTGATGGCCGATCTGGACCGGTTGATCGAACGCGATGTGATCCTGATCACCGATACCGACCCGGACGCCATGACAGCGCTGCGCACGCAGCTGCGCCCGCGTGGATACCAAATGGCGCTGATCGCCAAGGATGGACGGGTCGCGTTGCGCAAACCCGCACCATGGAGCGTGCGGGAGCTGTCGCGGTCCATCGACAAAATGCCACTGCGCCAGCAAGAGATCGCGGACCGGCGGATGGTGCAGCCGTAGCGCGATCTAGACAAGGTCTGCACGTTTCAGCAAGAAGCGCCCTCCGACAAACAGGGTGACAATCAGCAGGGCTGCCGCAGGCGGTGTGTCCAGAACCCGCTGGGCGATCAGCGCAAAGCAGGCAAAGCCGGTGAAAAAGACAAATGCCGCTGCCAGAAATGAATTCTGCACCCCAAGCCAGCGATCGGCAAAGGCCGCATAGCTGATCACAAAGACCAACAGCGCGACGGCCAGCGGGATCAGCACGACCAAACCAAAGAAACCGGCAACGCCGACAGACGGCGTTGTCATGACAACCATGAACCCCACAAAATAGCCCGCAATGGCAGAGGCCAGCGCGATGCCGAATGCGGCTGTATATGGCAGCCAGTCACGCATCTATTCGAATTCCATGATCACTTCCTCCACCGCAAGGCTGTCGCCGGCGCTGGCGTTGATCTTCTTGACGACGCCCTTGCGTTCGGCGCGCAGGATGTTTTCCATCTTCATGGCCTCAACAGTGCAAAGCGCCTGACCTTCCTGCACCTCGTCGCCTTCGGCCACATCGACCTTCACGATCAGGCCGGGCATCGGGCACAGCAGTTGCTTGGAGGTATCGGGCGGCAGTTTTTCCGGCATCAGCGCGGCCAGTTCCGCCTGACGCGGGGTACGCACATGCACCTTCAGGTCCGCCCCGCGATAGCGCACGCGGAAGCCACCCGAAATCTTGCCGATTTTCAGCACCAGCGGCGCCCCATCAATCATCAAGCGCGCCAGCGGCTGCCCCGGTGTCCAGTCGCTTTCAACCCGCAGGGTCTTGCCATCGATATCCACCGTGGCCCCGCCCTTGTCGGCGTTGATCTGCACCGCATGCGACGCACCTTGCAGGGTCACGACCCAATCCTCGCCAACGTGGCGTTCGTGGTTGTCCATCCGGCCGGAAATCCGCGTGCGGCGGATTTCGGCGACACGGTGCATGGCAGCAGCCGCCGCCGCGATGCGCTGGCAGGCATCGTCGTCAAGCGTCGCACCGTCAAACCCGTCGGGATACTCTTCCTCGATGAACGCCGTTGTCATATTGCCGCTGGTGAACTTCGGATGATCATAGACGGCGGCAAGGAACGGCAGGTTATGCCCGATCCCTTCCACCTCAAACCCGTCCAGCGCCAGACGCATCTCTTCAATCGCCTTGGCACGGTCGGGGGCCCAGGTGCACAGCTTGGCGATCATCGGGTCGTAATACATGCTGATTTCGCCGCCTTCATAGACGCCGGTGTCATTGCGGACGGCATGCGTCTCTGTCGCCTCTTCAGCGGGCGGGCGATAGCGGGTCAGACGCCCAATGGAGGGCAGGAAATTCCGATAGGGGTCTTCGGCGTAAAGGCGGCTTTCCATGGCCCAGCCGTTGATTTTCAGATCAGACTGCTGGAACGGCAGCTTTTCCCCCGCCGCGACCCGGATCATCTGTTCGACCAGATCAATCCCCGTGATCAGCTCTGTCACCGGGTGTTCCACCTGCAAACGGGTGTTCATTTCGAGGAAGTAGAAATTCCGGTCGCCATCG
>JAHDGO010000370.1 GCA_020627605.1 Yoonia sp. | reverse complement strand
CCCCACGACGTTTGAAATGCCAGCCGATGGAACGGTCCGTGTGATCGCTGGCAACGGTGATGTTCTGCATGAACATAAGGTGGAGGCTGGTGACATCTGGCGCATGGCCTCGACCCGCAAGGCACCGATTGAAAACTGGATTCAACTGGCGCTCGACCGGATGGCGACGACCGGGTACGAGACGATCTTTTGGCTGGACCGCAGCCGCGCCCATGACGCGCAGCTGCTGGCCTATGTCGAACCGGCGCTGGAAAAGGCCGGTGTTGCCGACAAGATCAAGATCATGGCCCCGAAAGAAGCGACAGAGCGGTCGTTTGAGGTGATCTATGCCGGTGACAACACCATCGCGGTGACAGGCAACGTGCTGCGCGACTACCTGACCGACCTTTTCCCGATCCTTGAGGTCGGCACCTCTGCCAAGATGCTGTCGGTTGTCGGCCTGATGAACGGTGGCGGCTTGTTTGAGACCGGTGCTGGCGGGTCTGCCCCAAAGCACGTTGAACAGCTGGTCGCGGAAAACCACCTGCGCTGGGATAGCCTGGGAGAGTTCTGCGCGATTGGTGAAAGCCTGCGGTTCCTTGGCGCTGCCAAGGGTAACAAAACGGCGGCGATCATGGGTGATGCGGTGGATGCTGCCACCGAAAAGCTGCTGGCCGAAGGTCATTCGCCGCAGCGCAAGGTGGGCCAGCCTGACAACCGCCACAGCCACTATTGGTTCGCGCGATTCTGGGCAGAGGCACTGGCCGCGCAATCTGACGACGCTGATCTGGCTGCGAAGTTTGCGCCACTTGCCAAAGCACTGGCCGAAGGCGAGGCGGCAATCGTTGCAGAGCTTTCCGCCGCGCAGGGGACCGCGGTTGATCTGGGGGGATACTACAACCCGCCAGCAGACAAGGCCGCCGCGGCCATGCGCCCATCGGCCACACTGAACGGCCTGATCGGCTGATCAACAGTGGGGCAGGCCATGGCCTGCCCCAACTGCCGCCCGCGGGCGATCCGTCCCTCCACATCATTCTGTCACGCACCGGGTTTGCCCGACACGGCCCTTTGGCCTGCGGCAGCGTTTTGTCGAAAACTGATAATGCAACCGGTTGCAAAATCAAATTAGCTTGCTAAGGTACGAGTCGGGAAATTCGGGGACCGGACCTTTCATGCTGCCTTTCGCGCTGAACCATATGACCATGCCGCATCTGTCGGCCAAGGCCCTGTGCGACGTGGCTGGTGCGTTAGGTTGTGTCGGTGTCGAGTTGCGCAATGATGTCGGCGATACGCTGTTCAACGGGATTTCAGGGTCCTGCATGGGTGCCTATGCCTTGCTGCAGCGTCAACGTGTGCTGGCTTTGGCAGAGGTGACAGCCTTCAACGCCGATCCCGCTGACAAGATCGCGGATGTGCTGGCCCTGTCGCAACAGGCACGGGCCTGCGGGGCAGATGCCATCATCCTGATCCCCGAAATGGCACGTGCGCCGCTGGATCGCGCAACGCAACGCGACCGCTTGCAAAACGCGCTCGAAATTTTGCAACCGATTTTGGAAGACGAGGGCATCAAGGGCCTGATCGAGCCTTTGGGCTTTGCCCGCAGCAGCCTGCGCTTCAAGGAAGATGTGGTCAGGGTGCTTGATAATCTGGGCCGTCCGGCGTGCTTTGGACTGGTCCATGACACCTTTCACCATGCGCTGACCGGCGAAACAGCCATTTTCGCCGATCTGACCGATATCGTGCATATCTCTGGGGTGGCTGATCCTGCCCCTGCAATCGCTGATCTGACCGATGCCCACCGTGGCCTGATCGACGCCGATGACCGGCTGGACAACATCGCCCAGCTCAAGGCGCTGATCGCTGCGGGTTACACTGGCCCTGCCTCTTTCGAGGCCTTCGCGCCATCCACTCACGCACTGAATAACCCGGCCGCCGCTGTGGCCGGGTCAATCGCATTCATCAACGCTGCCCTTGCAGAGGTTCTGCAAGAACCGGCGTGATGAACAAATCGCCTCATACAGAGGTCCCGGATGAAATGAACCGTGCGCCGGGCACGATCCTTGGGAGGAAACACATGAAAAAGATCCTTTTGGCCGCTGGCCTTTCAACACTGATGATGGGCACATCCGCGATGGCACAGACCATCGGTGCCTCAATCGCCCGTTTTGACGACAACGGCCTGACCATCATGCGCAACGGCATGACGGATCACATCGCAACGCTGGACGGTGTGGAACTGCAGATGGAAGACGCGCAGGACGATGTGGCGCGTCAGCTTGACCAGATCAACAACTTCATCGCTGCCGGTGTGGACGCGATCATCGTGAACGCCGTTGACACCAACGCGACAGAGGCGATGTCACAGGCCGCTGCCTCTGCCGGTGTGCCGCTGGTCTACGTCAACCGTCAGCCGATCAACATGGACACGCTGCCAGAAGGTCAGGCCTTTGTGGCATCCAACGAGATCGAGTCCGGTACGCTGGAAGCGTTCCAGATCTGCCGCAACCTGCGGGCCGAAGGCAAATCCGGTGGTGCACGTGGCTATCTGATGAACGGTCAGCTGTCCAACCAGGCTGCT
>JAHDGO010000369.1 GCA_020627605.1 Yoonia sp. | reverse complement strand
GGTCACGCTGATCATCTGGTCCAGTGGCGCGGCATCCGCCGGGCAGATCACAGCCATCAGCATTTACGGCGCCACGCTGATCGCCACCTTCGTCGCCTCGGCCTTTTACCACATGACGCCATGGACAGGGATCAGGCCGGTCCTGCGCCGTTTTGATCATGCGGCGATCTACCTGAAGATTGCCGGCACCTATACGCCGCTGGTGGTGATGATCGGCACCGGGTTTGCCTATGCCGTTCTGAGCGTTGTCTGGGGTCTGGCCGTCATCGGCATGGTGCTCAAGCTGTTCTTCTGGCGCACGCCGGGGCGGTTTGGACCCGCGCTTTATCTGATCATGGGCTGGCTCAGCCTTGCGCTGATCTGGTCGCTCTGGCCGATTGTGCCACTGTCAGCCATGGTGCTGATGGGCCTTGGTGGCTTGCTCTATACCGCAGGTGTGCCGTTTTATGCATCAGAGACGATGAAGTTCTCCATCGCGATCTGGCATGGGTTCGTGATCGCGGCCTCCGCCTGTTTCTTTGCTGCCATTGCGATTGCAACGGCCGCAATGATCTAGTCGAGGAAGGTCCAGCTGTCTGCCCCGTCAAAATGGCGCACGGGGATCGTGGCCACGACCGCCGGATCGGCCAGGCGCAGGTTTACGGCCATATAGCTGTCCGGCCCCTCTGGCTGCAGGTTTTCCCAATGGGTCGTGCAGCCGCAGACCTTGCAGCGGTGAAAGGCAAGCGATTTGTCGCCCCAGGCATAGCTGTCCGTGGCACCATTGATCGTGATCTTTGGGATCTTGGCATAGATCCACAGTGCGCCCAGCCTGCGGCAGACAGAACAATTGCAGGATGTGGTTTTGGACGGCGTATGGTCGAACTGATAGCTGACCGCCCCGCAATGACATGCACCTGTGATCATGGTGTTTCTCCCGATTGATGCGGCACCCCCGGCAGGTAAGGATTGCCTCACCTGACAGACAGGGCCGCCTTCCCTAGGGTCACGGCAGCGCTGATTGAGCGCGCAATGGGGTCAGAGTGGCCTCTGTTTGTTGAAGTCACAAGTATTCAGATCGGGCCCATTTTATGACCAGTGTTCTCTTTTTTGAAAGCCCCGCGTTTTTTGAAGCTGTCGGCGTGTGTGGTTTCGCCCTTTATGTGGCGAACTACACCATGCTGACCCTGCAGCGCATCAAATCCGACAGCATCACCTATTTCATGCTGAATGCCGCTGCCGCGACGCTGGTGCTGATCGGGTTGTCACATGCGTTCAACCTCGCCTCTGCCCTGATACAGGTGTTCTACATCTGCGCCTCGGCGATTGCGATCATGATCAGGCTGCGTCGCCGCCCTGCGGAGCCATCACACATCGATGTGCTGCGCCCGCTGGATTTGCGGCTGCCGCGCTAAAGCCCGGCGGCCACCTGCTGTACCGTGCGCAGGCGGTCGGCATTGGCGGGGTGTGTGCCAAGGAAACGGTCGCCCGGATCAGGAATGCGGAAAAAGAACTGCGCGCCGCGCAGCGGGTCAAACCCGGCGGCGGCAGCAATGCGTGTGCCTGTGGCATCGGCCTCAAGCTCAAACTGCTTGGAATAGCTGCGCGCACCTACAGAGGCCCCCAGCCGTGCGACAGTCTCCAGACTGGCCTGATCAGAGGCACCAAGCGCTCCGGCCAACGTCCCGGCCAGCGCGGCGCCGATGCTTGCGTTCTGGCGCTGACGGGCGATGTGGCCTTCGATATGATGTGCGGCCTCGTGGGCGATAACAAAGGCGATCTCGTCGCGGTTGCGGGCCTCTGCGATCAGCGGCACGGTAAAGGCGATGATCGGGCGCCCTGACTGGTCAAGCGTCTGATAGGCGTTCACCGGCTGGCCCGGACGATCATCGACAATGACGCGGAAATCACAGTTCAGCTGTGGTGCCCGGCGGCGGCAGACCTGTTCGGCCAGAGGCTCGATCCGGGTCAGGGCAAAGTTGAAATTGGCAATCGCCTGACGGCGCGACACTTTCGGCGCGGCCTCGGCCTCTTGGATCACCGGTACCGGGGCTGTCGGGGCCGCGGGGGCCTCTTGCACAACCGGGGTGCAGGCGGCGACCGTGACCGCGCCAATGATCGCACATGCAAGCTTGCGCATCTGAATTCTCCCATCATTGCCTGACACTAAACTAGCACGCCGGACCCGACCCGCCAGCACAGATTGCGCCGGTCTTTGCGCGCGGCTAGGCTGGACAGATGTTTACCATCGAACACGATTATGACGCCACCGTCGTCACCCTGATTGACGAAGGCGAAGCCCCGTTGCAGGAGGACGTGATCATCAATGCCTTTGATGATTGCATCACCGTCACGCAGGTTGATCCGCGCACGGATGAGGTGGTGCGCATCACCCTGTCCTTCACCCAATTGCGCGATCTCGAGGCGGCACTGGATCTGCCGGAAGGTATCTATCAATTGCGCAAGACCTGAGCTGGGTGGAGGGCAACGATGCCTCCGGCGGGGATATTTTTGAACAGAAGAAGACAGGGACGGTCCAATGAGCACGGGGTTTTTCTGGGATGAGACCTGTTTCTGGCATGGCGG
>JAHDGO010000368.1 GCA_020627605.1 Yoonia sp. | reverse complement strand
GGTCGTCAGCGTCAGTTCCTGCAGCGCACCGCTGTCGAGATGCCGGGACATGGCATCAAAGAACGTCATGATGCCGCGCCGCACCAGCGGTTCCCCCCCGGTGATGCGCAGTTTCTGCACGCCAAGGCGGATAAAGGCAGAGCAAAGCCGATCAAGCTCTTCGAGGGTCAGCAGTTCCTTTTTTGGCAGGAAGGTCATGTTTTCGGACATGCAGTAGACACAGCGAAAATCGCAGCGGTCCGTCACCGAAACCCGCAGGTAGGTGATCGCGCGTTGAAATGGATCGATCAGTGGCGCTGTCATGGCTGCGAACCTATGTGTGGGCGCGGGGTCGCGCAAGCTGCATCTGGGGCGTTGCAGAGCCGATGGCGTCACAATAAGCTGATCATATGAGAATGTTGATGATCCTGCCCTTTGCCGCCCTTGCTGGCTGCGCCACGCCGTCGTTCCAGCATGTGTTCGGCACGACCCCCAACGCGACCCCAGCCGTTGCAGCCCCTGCACCGACGCTGAATCCCGCGCCGCCGCCGCCACCGCCGGTCAATGCCGTGACAGAAGAACAGTTCGACACCACCAGCGCCGAAGAACGCGCCGCCGCCGTGGTGACAGAGGTGGCCGCGGGCGATCAGCAGCTTGGCACGACCATCGCAACACTCGGGCCGCCCGCCGAACCCGGTATCTGGCTGAAAACGCCGCTGGTCAGCACGCTGACGCCGGGCCGTATTGATTATCAGGACAGATCGATCAACGTGGAACTGCGCCCCTCTGGCGGGGCGGCGGGCTCTGGCAGTCAGATCAGCCTTGCCGCGATGCGCCTGATTGATGCGCCGTTGACAGGCCTGCCGGAACTGACGGTCTTTGCCACAGCGCAATAGTGTTTGTGGCGGGGGCAGGATGCCTCCGGCGGGCGTTTTCAGGGCAAGATGATAAGGGCTGTCAGCGCGGCAATTTGCGCGCGGCCTCTTTGGCGGCAAAGGGTTTCATCGCGTGCTCGTGCTGATCGAGAAATGCGCGCACCCTGTCTGGATCATGCTTTGACAGCTCACGCAGCCACCAAGCGATGGATTTCTGAATGAACCAGTCGTGATCCGGCACATAGGATGCGGCCCAACACAGGACACGGTCGCGGATCGCCAGATCGGCCGGTTTGGGGTGGTTCTGCTTGGTCCAAGGCAGCGTCATGACGAGGGCTGCACGCCGGGTCCATATATGGTCTGACCGGGTCCAGCCCGCGACCTCATCCAACCGCGTGGGATCGGCCACAAGCCGTTTCTGCCCGGCGATACAGGCGTGATCAGCCACGGCCCAGGCGTCAAAGCTGGGCACCCACGATGCAATCAACGCCCATGCCTCTGCATCGTCAGGCCGGATTCTGGCCTGCGTCAACAGCTTGGCCGCAGCAACCCGCGCTTCATGCACGTTGCTGTTCCAAAGTCCCTTGGCCAGCGTCAGACGGGTATCGAGGTCGACGGCGGCCCGCCAGTCCTTCACCAGCGCATCAATCACGGGGTTCGCCACCCCCAGATAGGGGCGGTCGACCTTGTGATAGCGGTGCATCTCTGCTGCTTTTTGCGCATCACCTTCAGCGCGCAGGGCTGCCAGCGCCGCCTTGGGCGTCATTCGACCGTGACCGATTTGGCAAGATTACGCGGCTGGTCCACGTCAGTGCCTTTGGCGATGGCGGTGTAATAGGCCAAGAGCTGCGCCGGGATGGCATATAGGATCGGGGCCAGAAACGGATCGACCTCTGGCATGATGATCGTGTCCCAGACACCTTCGCCAGCCTCTGCCGCACCGGTCTGATCGGTTATCAAGAGGACCTTGCCGCCGCGCGCCATGACCTCTTGCATGTTGGACACAGTCTTGTCGAACAGGCTGTCACGCGGGGCCATCACAATGACCGGCACATGTTTGTCGACAAGGGCGATGGGTCCGTGTTTCAGCTCGCCAGACGCATAAGCTTCGGCGTGTATATAACTGATTTCCTTCAGCTTCAACGCGCCTTCCAGTGCCAGCGGATACATCGCGCCACGCCCCAGAAACAGGATGTCGCGCGCCTCTGCCAGTTTGCGCGAGATGGATTTGCAGGTCTCTTCGATCCCCAGACCATGGTGCATCAGCCCCGGCAGCGCGCGCAGATTGACCAGATGATCCGCAAGCGTCGTCGCGTCGATCTTGCCGCGCGCCTCTGCGGCCTTCAACGCCAGCATGGCAAGGGTGATCAGCTGGCAGGTAAAGGCCTTGGTCGAGGCAACGCCGATTTCGGTCCCGGCAAGGATCGGCAGCGGCAGATCGCTTTCCCGCGCGATAGAGCTTTCGGGGACGTTGACGACCGAGATGATCTTGTCCGCCTTGCCTTCGCAATAGCGCAACGCGGCGAGGGTATCGGCTGTCTCGCCGGACTGGCTGACAAACAGGGCTGCGGTGCCCATGGTGATCGGAGGTTCACGATACCGGAATTCCGATGCCACATCGATTTCAACGGGCAGGCGGGCAATCTGTTCGAACCAGTATTTCGCAGTAAGGCAGGCATAAAACGCCGTGCCGCAGGCAACCATCGTCAGCC
>JAHDGO010000367.1 GCA_020627605.1 Yoonia sp. | reverse complement strand
ATCAGGGAGCGTATCAAGGTTTGACCATTCAACTGCACACACTGCCCAACGGCTTTCGCATCGTCACCGAACATATGCCGGGGCTGAAATCCGCCAGTATCGGCATCTGGGTGCAGGCCGGCGGGCGGCACGAGCGGTTGGAACAGAACGGTATCGCCCATTTCTTGGAACACATGGCGTTCAAAGGCACCAAGACCCGCAGCGCGTTGCAGATTGCAGAGGCGATTGAAGATGTGGGCGGCTACATCAATGCCTACACCAGCCGCGAGATGACAGCCTATTACGCCCGCGTGTTGCAGGAAGACGTGGCTCTGGGGCTGGAGGTGATTTCCGACATCCTGCTCAACCCGGTGTTTGACCCGTCAGAGATCGAGGTCGAACGCGGCGTGATCCTGCAGGAAATCGGGCAGGCCCTCGATACCCCCGACGACATAATCTTTGATTGGCTGCAAGAGGTGGCCTACCCCGATCAGGCGCTAGGGCGCACGATCCTTGGCCCGGCAGAAGGTGTCAGTGGGTTTTCGCGCGACGATCTTTTGCATTTCGTGGGCGAACACTATGCACCAAACCAGATGATCCTGTCTGCTGCCGGTGCTGTGGATCACGACAGCATCGTTGCACAGGCGGAGGGCCTGTTTGGCGGCCTCAGCAGCGTGGCGCGGGCTGCGGATGCGGTGCAACCCGCCGCCTTCGGCGGTGGCGAAAGGCGCGAGACCAAAGCGCTGGAACAGGTGCATTTCGCGCTGGCGCTTGAAGGGCCCACCTATCTGGACCCTGACATCTACACCGCACAGGTCTATGCCAACGCGCTGGGCGGCGGCATGTCATCGCGCCTGTTTCAGGAGGTGCGTGAAAATCGTGGCCTTTGCTACACGATCTTTGCCCAGACCGGCGCCTACGAGGATACCGGCCTGACGACAATCTATGCAGGCACCAGTGCTGAACAGATCGGCGAACTGGCCAATCTGACCATTGATGAGATGAAGCGCGCCGCCGACGACATGAGTGCGGCAGAGGTCGCGCGTGCCCGCGCCCAGATGAAGGCCGGGCTGCTGATGGGGCTGGAAAGCCCGTCCAATCGTGCCGAACGTTTGGCGCGGCTCTTGTCCATCTGGGGCCGTATCCCCGGACTGGAAGAGACCATCGGCCGCATCGACGATGTCACCACTGGGGACGTCAAGGATTTCGCCGGCAAAATGGCCGGTCAGGCCGGTGCAGCGCTGGCGCTCTATGGCCCGGCAGAGGCCGCACCCAGCCTTGACGCATTGAAGGCCAGACTGGCGGCCTGATGCTGGGGGCAAGGCGCAAGGTCAGGATCGAGACAGAGCGGCTGACGCTGCGCCCGCCTGCGCATAGTGATTTCCGTGCATGGACGGCCCTGCGCCGCGACAGTGCGGATTTCCTCAAACCGTGGGAGCCGACCTGGGCCGACGATCACCTGACCCGCAAAGCCTTTACCAACCGGGTCTACTGGGCGCAGCGGGCGATCGCCAATGGCACGGCCATGCCGCTTTTCCTGATCCGGCGTGCCGATGATGTGCTTTTGGGGGCAATCACCCTCGACCATATCAAACGTGGTCCGGCGCAATCGGGGATTACCGGTTATTGGATTGGCGCACCCTTTGCGCGGCAAGGCTATATGCGCGAGGCGATACAGGCCGTCGTGCATCACGCCTTCACCACGCTCGACCTGAGCCGGATTGAGGCGGGTTGCCTGCCAGAGAACGCCGCCTCGCGTAGCCTGCTGGAAAAATGCGGCTACAAATATGAAGGCGTTGCGCAAAGCTATCTGCAGATCAACGGGCGCTGGCGCAATCACGTGCTTTACGCCAACCTGCGTCATGACCGGCGTGGCAAAACGGATGTGGGCTGAACCAGACATTTCCAAATTTCGGGGCCAGATCGTTTTGACAGGATGTACGCCGCACCAAGGGGAACCCGGATGCTGAATGCCGCCACACCTGAATTCGCAGCAACCCTGCGGGAAAGCCTGCCAGAGGCTGCGTTCAAGACCGACACGGCCCCCTATCTGACCGAACCGCGCGGCCGCTGGAAAGGGCAGGGGCTGGTCGTGGCCCCCGGCACAACAAAGGACGTCGCGGCTGTCGTCAAAGCCTGTGCCAAGGCCAAGGTCGGCATCGTGCCCTATGGCGGCGGCACCGGCCTTGTTGGCGGGCAGCTGTTGCAGGATGGCCCTGCGCCGGTGGTGCTGTCGCTTGAGCGGATGACCCGGATCAGGGACATCTATCCATCTGAAAACGTGCTGGTCTGCGATGCCGGCGCAATTCTCGCCGATATTCAGACAGCTGCCGAAGACGCGGGGCGGCTCTTTCCACTCTCGCTTGCCTCCGAAGGCTCCGCCCGGATCGGCGGGCTGTTGTCGACAAATGCCGGTGGCGTCAACGTGCTACGCTATGGCAATGCCCGCGCGCAATGTCTGGGGCTGGAGGTCGTGCGCCCTGACGGCAGCATCTGGCATGGTCTGACGCGTCTGCGCAAAGACAACACCGGATATGACCTGCGCAATCTGATGATCGGCGCCGAAGGCACGCTGGGCATCATTACTGCCGCCGCCCTCAAGCT
>JAHDGO010000366.1 GCA_020627605.1 Yoonia sp. | reverse complement strand
ATCGTTAATCCCCTGTAAAGAACTTTTTAAGAACATTTGAGAACATTTTGGCTATTGCAGCCCTAACCCACTGAAATCAAACGGATCGCCTTGTCCTGTTCCATCAGCCACAGCAGCGTGCGTGCGGCCTTGCCCCGGTCGCTTTGCAGCACTGGGTCCGCAGCCAGCAGCGCGCGCGCATCTGTTTGGGCGATTGCCATCAATGCGCTCTGCCGTTCCAGATCGGCAATGCGGAACCTGGGGATGCCTGACTGTGCGGTGCCGATGACATCCCCTGCCCCGCGCATCGCCAGATCTTCCTCTGATATGCGAAATCCGTCTTCGGTTTCGCGCAAAATCTCTAACCGTCTGCGCCCGGACTCTGACAGTGGCGGCTGATACAGCAGCAAGCAGGTGGATGCCGCCGCCCCGCGCCCGACCCTGCCCCGCAACTGGTGCAACTGAGCCAGCCCGAACTGCTCGGCGTGTTCAATCATCATGATGGATGCATTGGGCACATTCACCCCGACCTCGATCACTGTCGTGGCGACCAGCACCTTGGTCTCACCGGCGACGAAGCGCGCCATGGCGGCGTCCTTCTCTGCCGGTGGCATCTGGCCGTGGACCAAGCCAACGACACCTTCCCCAAGGGCCGCGCGCAACCGTTTGAAACGTTCTTCGGCCGCCGTCATATCCACGACCTCGCTTTCCTCGACCAGCGGGCAGACCCAATAGGCCTGCCGCCCGTCCGCCACGGCTTGGCGCAGTTTCGCGACAACC
The DNA here is from genome assembly GCA_020627605.1 of Yoonia sp. GTDB lineage: Bacteria > Pseudomonadota > Alphaproteobacteria > Rhodobacterales > Rhodobacteraceae > Yoonia. Next base: position 1,826 of record JAHDGO010000366.1, on the reverse strand, counting down.
TCGTCCATGCGCGCCGCAGAGATCAGGGCGGTTTGCACCGGCGTGCGGCCCGGTGGCTTTTCATCCAGCACGGACACATCCATGTCGCCATACTGTGCAAGCGCGAGTGAGCGTGGGATCGGTGTTGCGGTCATCACCAGCACATCGACCGCCTGTCCTTTGGCCCCAAGCTCCATCCGTTGCGACACGCCAAAGCGGTGCTGTTCATCAATGACCGCCAGACGCAGGTCCCTGAACACGATATCGCGTTGAAACACCGCATGGGTACCGACAAGAATGTCGATCTCTCCAGCGGCCAGCGCCTGCAGCTTTCGCGCGCGGGCGCTGCCCTTGTCGCGGCCCGTCAGGATCTCCAGCGTGACGCCAGCGTTTTGTGCCAGGGGCTGCAATCCATCCAGATGCTGGCGCGCCAAGATCTCTGTCGGGGCCATCATCACGCCCTGCCCGCCAGCCTCTACCACGCCAAGCAGCGCCATCAGGGCCACCAGTGTCTTGCCAGACCCAACGTCACCCTGCAGCAGGCGGTTCATTTTGACGGGCTCTGCAAGATCTGCTGCAATCTCTGCAATAGCGCGCGTCTGCGCGCCGGTTGGCGCATAGGGCAAAGCGGCAAGGACCTTGTTCGTCAACACGCCAGAGGGCTGTGAGACGACACCCTTGGCCCGGCGCGAGACCGCGCGCGCCAATGCCAAGGTCAGCTGATGCGCCAGCAATTCATCATAGGCCAGCCGCGCCCGCGCGGGTGCCTCTGCCGAAAGGTCCGACAGTGATGCGGGGCTGTGTGCGTGCATCAGTGCCGCCTGCCAGTCAGGCCATTTTTCGCGGTCCTTCAGGCTGGGGTCGATCCACTCTGGCAGATCGGGTGTAAGCCCAAGGGCGGACCGCGTGGCCTTCCACATCGTCTTTTGCGTCAATCCCGCATGCAGCGGATACACAGGCTCAAACCCCGGAATGCTGTCGGCCTCGGCCACCGGCAAGACGTGATCGGGGTGCACGATCTGCGCGATACCGTCAAAGATTTCTACCTTTCCGGACACCACGCGCTGCTGTCCTGTCGGCAAAAGCCGTTGCAGGTAGTCGCCGCGCGCATGAAAGAAAACCAGTTGGAAAGTGGTTTGCGCATCCTCCACATGCACGCGGTAAGGCCGCCCCCGTGCGCGGGGCGGATGATGGTCGCCGATCGTGACGGTGACGGTGGCCACTGCCGGGGCCACGACATCGCGAATACTGTCGCGGCGTTGCCGGTCAACCCCTGCGACCGGCAAGCCCATCAACAGCGCACGTGGTGTGCCGATATCTGCCTGCTCCAGCGTTTGTGCCGATTTTGGCCCGATGCCATCCAGTTTTGTCAGGCTGGCAAAGAGCGGAAACAGATTTTCGGGGCGACCGCTCACGCCCCGGCGATCAGGGCCAGCCAAGTGGCCTCGTCCATGGTTGTGATCCCAAGCTCTTCGGCCTTTTTGGCCTTTGATCCGGCGCCGGGGCCTGCGACAAGGATATCCGTCTTGGCGCTGACGGAACCTGAAACCTTGGCGCCAAGCGCCTCTGCCCGCGCCTTGGTTTCGGCGCGCGTCATCTGTTCCAATGTGCCAGTGAAGACAACGGTTTTGCCAGCGACGGGGCTGTCGACGGCGCGCGGGGCCGCATCAGCGACCTGCAATTCGGCCACTAGCGCATCGATTGATGCGCGCTCCGCCTCTTGCTGGAACGTCGTGATCAGCGATGTGGCCATCACCGCACCGACACCGTCAATTCCGGTCAGGTCGTCCCATTCAGCGCCCTCACCCACATGCGCCGATGTCATCGCGGCCTCAAACTGCGCCCAG
>JAHDGO010000365.1 GCA_020627605.1 Yoonia sp. | reverse complement strand
AAACAGGGCCGTGCGATGCGTGCTGTGGCGGACGACCATCAGGCGGCACTGTCGGTTGGCATCAGCTTGAACTTCATCTGGGTGCTGGTCTGGTCGCTTGCGGGCATCGTGGCATTGGTCGCCGGTGTGATGTGGGGTGCCAAATCAGGTGTGCAGTTCTCGCTGTCGCTGATCGCGCTGAAGGCGCTGCCGGTGCTGATGCTGGGTGGCTTCACCTCGATCCCCGGGGCAATCATCGGTGGGCTGATCATCGGGGTGGGCGAAAAGATGTTCGAGTTCCTGATCGGCGCGCCATACCTCGGCGGCGCCACGGAAAACTGGTTCGCCTATATGCTGGCGCTGATCTTTCTGGTGTTCAGACCGCAGGGTCTGTTTGGGGAGAAGATCATTGAGAGGGTATGACTGGTCTTACCAAGGCGTGCTTTGCGCTGCTGCGACATCGCGGAGAGCGACACCGGCAACCTTGGTCAGCAAAGCAATGTTGAGCACGAGCAACAAAAACGCGACGAATGCGATCCAGCGCGGGGCCTTGAAACGGTTGTCCAGAATTGCACGTCCGGATTCGTATTCCTGCTTGGACAACTCGCCAGCGTCGCGCAGATATCTCAGCCCTGCGATCTCGGCAGTTATGGGCCCCGTGTATCGGACCGGTCTGTCAGCCAGATCAAGATGGAGCACCCGGCGGATTGAACGCCACAGTGTAACGACGCCCTTTATGTCGTCATCCAAGCCAGGCTTGTTGTCCAGGTTTAGGACGGTGCCCAACCCGAACAGCATAAAGAAGGCGAGACCGACAACATATCGGCCTGTCGAGGGGACCGTTGCGACCAGAAGCAGCAGGATCGCCTGCACGGCCAGTGCTGCGAGAAGGCTTTTTATGACAGACGGCACGCGCCCGGGTGGCAGGCGCAACAGTCGTCTTTTCTTTGCGACAAATGATGCCGCCCCAATTTCCCCGGACTGCCGCCGCTCGAGCAACTTGTTCAGCTCTTCAGTCAGAGAAGGTTGTTCCTGTTTCATGTCGGCGAACAAATACCTCGATAGTGAAAGGGTGCAGCCATGATCTACCGCGAAGCAGGTGATTTCAAAACCGGTTATGTGGCCGACAACCAGACGTTCCCGCTGCGGCTGGACCGGGGCATGTATTACCTCACGCTGGTGCTGGCCTTTCTCGTCGTGCCCTTCGTGATCAACGATTATTGGGCCAACGCCATTCTGGTGCCGTTCCTGATTTATGCGATTGCGGCGATGGGTCTGAACATCCTGACCGGCTATTGCGGGCAGGTCAGCCTTGGCACCGGCGGTTTCATGGCTGTGGGGGCCTATGCCTGCTATAAGCTGATGACAGCCTTTCCTGATGTCTCGATCATCATCCATGTGATCCTGTCAGGGTTCATCACCGCCGCTGTTGGTGCGGCCTTTGGCCTGCCAAGCTTGCGGATCAAGGGATTCTATCTGGCTGTGGCGACACTGGCCGCGCAGTTCTTTCTGGTCTGGATGTTCAACAAGGTGGGGTGGTTCTACAATTATTCGGCCTCTGGACAGATCAATGCGCCGGAACGGACCGTCTTTGACATCGCCGTCACCGGGCCAGCCACCGCGGCCTGGGCGAAATACATGATCTGCCTCGTGTTCGTCGTGGTTCTTGCCCTGATTGCGCGGAACCTGACGCGCGGTGCGCTGGGGCGAAAATGGATGGCGATCCGCGATATGGATATCGCGGCAGAGATTATCGGGGTGAATCCGATGATGGCAAAACTCTCGGCCTTTGCGATCTCGTCGTTCTACATCGGCATCGCAGGCGCGCTGTTCTTCGCGGTCTATCTGGGCGCTGTCGAAGTCGGCGAGGCCTTCGGCATCCAGAAGTCATTCCTTGTGCTGTTCATGATCATCATTGGCGGGCTGGGGTCGATCTTTGGGGCCTTTGCCGGTGCGGCCTTCCTTGTCCTGTTGCCCGTCGCGCTGAAACTCATCGGCGTCGATCTGCTGGGCTGGCCCACGGATATCGTCGCGCACATGCAACTGGTGATCGTGGGGGCATTGATCATCCTTTTCCTGATCGCTGAACCGCATGGGCTGGCGCAGCTTTGGCGACTGGCCAAGGAAAAACTGCGGCTCTGGCCGTTCCCGTATTGAAGACCAAGGGCGGAACAACCGCCCGGACAAACCGTCAACTTGGAGGAGACGACATGAAACTGAAGACACTCGCCGCAGCGGCACTGGGTGCCGCGATGGCCACAGGGCCTGCGCTAGCCGATCTGGTCATTCCTGACCTCAGCTACCGCACCGGACCCTATGCTGCCGGGGGCATTCCGTTCTCGGACGGGTTTCAAGACTATTTGACGCTGCTGAACCAGCGCGATGGTGGCATTGGTGGGGAAGAGATCCGCCTGCTTGAATGTGAAACTGGCTATAACACCGAAAAAGGTGTCGAATGCTATGAAAGCACCAAGGGCGAAGGCGCGCTGTTCTATCAGCCCCTGTCGACAGGGATCACCTATCAGCTGATCCCCAAGGCGCAGGCTGACGGTATCCCGCTTCACACCATGGGCTATGGCCGGACATCTGCCGCGAACGGGGCCATTTTCAACAATGTCTTCAACTAT
>JAHDGO010000364.1 GCA_020627605.1 Yoonia sp. | reverse complement strand
GGCAAGCACCGGTCTTGCTGCATGCAGCAACGGCATCGGCAGCGGCGGGGCAGCGACCATTGATGCGCGTGTGCAAAGCACGCTGAACAGCATGTACGCTCAGTTCCCCGGCACGCGTGATCTCGCAGACCGCTCTGCCGGGATTCTGGTCATGCCGCTGGTGACAGAGGTCGGCCTGGGCATTGGCGGATCATATGGGCGCGGCGCGCTGGTGGTCGGCCCGTCGACGGTGGACTACTACTCTGCCACGTCGGGCAGTGCCGGTCTGCAGATCGGCGCGCAACAGTTCAGCCATGTGCTGTTCTTCATGACGTCAGAGGCCTTGCTGGAGTTTCGCCAGTCTCCCGGTTGGGCGGCAAGTGCCGACATCGAATATGCTGTGTCCAACAACAGCGAAATGTTCCGGGCAGAGACGACAACGTCGCTGTCGCCGGTCATCGCGGTTGTCTTTGGCCAAACCGGTCTGCGCCTTGGGGCCACGCTGGAAGGCACCAAATACACGCGCATCATTCCCTAAGGGGATCAGGCGCGTAGCCTGGCCCCTGCTGGATCAAACGGGGGCTCTGCCAACACCACACCGCGGTGCGGCTGACCGAGGATCATGACATCTACGGCGGTTCCCGGTGCGACATCCTTGAGATATCCAAGCGCCAGCGATTTTTCGACGCTGTAGCCGTAGGTGCCAGAGGTCACGCGACCAACCGGTGTGCCGTCTGGCAGAAAGACCGGTTCTCCCCCCGTTGCGTCAGCATTGGTGACGTCCTGTACCTCGATCAGTGACAGGGTCTCGCGCGGGGCGTTATCTTTGATCCGCAAGTAGCTGTCTTTATGCAGGAAATCCTTTTCCAGTTTGATCAGGCGATCAAGGCCCACCTCTTGCGGCCAATACTCTGGCGAGTATTCCCTGCTCCAGCTGCCGTAGCCTTTCTCGATCCGCAGCGACATCAGCGCGCGTGATCCCACAGGGCCGGCATCAACGGCTTTCCCGGCCTCCAGCAACGCCTTGTAAAGCTGGACCTGATCAGCGACGTCGCAATGCAGTTCCCACCCCAGATCGCCGGTGAAGGACACGCGCAGCGCGATGACGTCCACACCGCCCACGTTGATCTGCTGTGACCGCATGAACGGGAAGGCTGCCGTGCTGAGGTCGGCATTCGTCAGGCGCGCGAGCAACGCGCGCGATTGTGGCCCTGCGACGTTGAACCCGCACATCGTATCGGTGCGGCTTTCGAAGGTGACACCATCCGGCATCGGGACCATCTGCCAGAACCGTTGATGATAGCGTTCCGCCGCACCGCCACCGATGATCATGAAGTGGTCATCCCCCGGCTTTGTCACCGTAAAGTCACCGGCAATCCCGCCGTTCACCCCGATCAGCGGGGTCAGGCAGGACCGGCCAACCGCCTTTGGCAGGTTGTTGGCGAACACAGCGTTCAGCCAATCCGCCGCGCCAGCCCCGCGCACAATGTATTTGGCAAAGTTCGAAATATCGATGATCCCGGCGGTGTCGCGCAGCATCCGTGCCTCTTGCCCCACGGATTCAAACCAGTTCTGCCGGGTGAAACCATTGGTGTCACTCACGCCGGGCTGATCAGCAAACCAAAGCGGGTGTTCCCAGCCGTAATTCAGCCCGAAGACCGCGCCCATGTCTTTTTGCATCTCATAGATCGGGCGCGTGCGCATGGGGCGGCCTGCGTCACGTTCTTCATTGGGGAAATGGATGGAAAAGCGTTTGGCGTATTGGTCACCAACGCGCGCCTTGGTAAATGCGGCGTCGGCCCAGGGACCAAAGCGTGCCACATCCCAGGCGAACATGTCATAGTCACTTTCGCCATTGATCACCCATTGCGCCGCCATCAGGCCCATCCCGCCCGACTGGCTGAACCCCGGAATAATTCCGTTGCAGCAGAAGTAATTGCGCAAGTCAGGGTGCGGGCCATAGAGCACATTGCTGTCAGGTGACCAGATCATCGGCCCGTTGATCACACGCTTGATCCCGGCCTCGCCCACCGCAGGCACCCGGTCAATCGCGCGCATCATGTTGTCCTCGATCCGTTCCAGATCATCAGCGAAAAGCTCATGCCCAAAGCCCTGGGGCGTGCCGTCTTCTGCCCAGAAGCGCACGTCCTTTTCATAGGCCCCGACCAGCAACCCCTGCCCTTCCTGACGCAGGTAGTATTCGCCATCGCGGTCAGCGACCGATGGCAGGCGGCGGTCCATCGCCGCAATCTCGGCAATCGTTTCGGTGACGAAATACTGATGCTCTGTCGGCAGCAGCGGCAATGTGATGCCGGCCAGTTTCGCCACCTCACGCCCCCACAGGCCTGCGGCATTGATCACCCATTCTGCATGAATGTTGCCCTTGGGTGTCTCGACGATCCACGTCCCGTCAGGCTGCTGTAGGGTTGCGGTGACGGGTGTGAAACGGTGTATTTCTGCCCCGCGCTGGCGCGCGCCGATTGCATAGGCATTTGTGACGCCAGAGGGGTCAACATTGCCGCCGTCAGGTTCATACATGATGCAGCGGATACCGTCGAAATTCACCAGCGGATGTAGCCGCTCTGCCTCATCCCGGCTGACCTCGTGAAAGTTCATGCCGTAAAACTTCGCCTTGG
>JAHDGO010000363.1 GCA_020627605.1 Yoonia sp. | reverse complement strand
CCATTTGGGATTTTCAGCGGTTGATACGAGGTCATCTGCCTCTGTCTGCAGGTTCGCCGTGTCGAACTTGAAATAGAAGGGCCAGGACCATCCGGTGTCTTCATTGCGGTAGACCATCACCTCTGTCGTGTCGCGGGGGATGAAACCAAGAAGCATCGTGCGCTTCTTCACCGTCTGGATAAACTGGACGTCGCGGTTGATCAGCGTGGCCGACTGGTCATCAGGGCGCGCCCAGAAGATGCTGGTCCAGTCGTTGAGGTCCTGGCGTTCCTGATAGGTGTTCACCACGCGCACCACATCGTGCTGCGGCAGCGCGTAATGCGCGACCAAGCCAAAAAGGACGAATAGCGTGATCCGAAAGACGGTTTTGATCCGGCGCATGGTGTGATCCTTCAGTTGGCGTTGATCATGTAGATGATGACACCCATCACCACGGTGGGCACCACATAGACCAGCCCGATCAGCTTGGGCCGGATCGAGGCATTATAGGCCTTCATGCCTGCGGCGACAAAGGCATCGCGCGCGCCTTCTGCCCCACCATCGGGATGATCGGCGTCAAATTCATCTTCCAGCCGTTCCTTGCGGACAGACCGGGAATAGATCGACACGGACAGATAGATCACGCTCAGCGCGATAAAGCCGAAAACGACCAGTCTGACAAATCCCATCATCCCCTCCCTCGTGTCACAGCACCCCATGGGCCGACCCGTGTGATCAGGTCAGGCTGCGGCGGGCGCTGGGGTTCATCCATCGGCGCCTCATGCCCGTACAGCGCCGCGCGTGCCCCTGCCTTATCGACTTGGTACTCACGATCAAGGAAATCAACGACATAGTCGCGCTTTTCCTCTGGCCATGTGGCGTAGGCGGCATAGAAAGCCTCTTTGTGGCAAATGAAGAGCTGACGGAAGTCCAGCGGCGTCAGCTCTGCCAACAACATGTTGATCAGGTCAGCGTCAGGATGCGCCTTGGCGCGCAGGGTGTAGAAATAGGCCGGATGCTCTGACGTGATCTTGGGCCAGGGGCCATCCTCTTCGGCCCAGCGCACAAGGGCCGCAAGCCCCTGCCACGCCTCTGGCAACTGCCGCGCGTACTGGCGACCAAGGTTGCGCAGATCGCGGCGGCTGGCACCTTTGAGTGATGCGCCCATCTGCGCTGCGACAGAGGCCACGATGAAATCCATCTTCTGGCGCAGGATCGCAGCAGCATCCACGCCACGCGCCTCGACAATCGGTTCGACCAAATCGTTGAGTGACAAGAATTTCGCAATCGCCGACCGGTTGCCCAGCGCAAAGGTGTAGGGGATCGGCAGATCGGCAAAGTCGTCGCGGGGCGCGGCCACAATGGCCGCAGGATGATCAACGTCCCGAAAGATGTAGATGCCGCCGAAATGATCGGTCCAGAAATTGTCCTGCACAAACTCCATCTGGCGCAGTTGCACCGGATTGCGCACGACATCGCCCGTTTCCTTGGCCAGCCCGATCATTTGGCCGATCAGCACATCATCATACCAGCCATCAGCAGAGGTCTTGAAGCGGTCGATCATCTCGCCAAGCTGCTTGGCCGCGGCGACTGTACCACCGGTCGTGTCCGCCTCGACCCGCAGTTTGCGGATATCGAACAGCCGCGCTGGCGTGTCGGTTCGGTAGACGGAATTGACGATCTCTCCTGCGACCGCATCGCGGGTGGTCAGGGCGAAAAGCTCTGCCCGGTTATCGTCGATGAACTGACGCAGGATACCCCGCGAGGTCGAGAATTTGGCGTTCAGCAGCGGTGCGCGCGCCTGTTCCGTGGTCAGCAGGATGAACTGGCGGTTGACCCCATTGTGGTTGAGGTAAAGCTGATCATCCAGCTCGTCCCCGATCTCCGGTGAGTAGCCAGAGATATCAATATGGAACACTTTTTGCTCTGTTTGACGCCCGGAAAGATGCATCAGCGCACGATTATAACGCTCGACCAGAACCGGGCTGTCAACTCGGATCAGGTTCCCGAACATCAGGCCCTTGGCAATCAGACGGTGCATCTTACCAGGTCTCCTTCACCCATTTGCGCGGCAGCCCCGCGACAGACAGCAGCATGATCGGTGCCCATATGATCGCGGCCGCCAGCCCCAGCTGACCGAAAACCACCACCGCCGTGGTGCGCCCGGTCGCCGTGATCTCTTCCAGCGGCGCCCCTTGCCAAAGGTACAGCGCCACAAAGAACAGCGCCGAGAGGATGATCAGCAAGACGGTCGACAAAAACGCATTCAGCATCAGCGGCTTCACCCCTTCGGGGAGCACCAGCGCGAAAAGGCGCGGCACAACAAAGCCAAGCGCCGCAAGGATCAGCGCAGGCAGGAACAGGCCATCTGAGATGAGTTCAGTCATTGCGCCGCCCCGCCGTCATCATCCCTTCCCTTCCAGATACCGCTTCTTTGCAATCTCCTGCCGCCCGAAATCACGGACCATTGCTTCAATCGCAACCTCATCCGACTTGTCGGCATAGCGGAATTCACTGTCCGCGTAGCGGTTGATTTCCTGAATGACCATGTCGACCGTGATCGGCTGACGCAGATCAGAGATCATCGCTTTCTTCGTGTCGTAGTCTTTGAAGAGGACCAGATCAGGTTCTTCCAT
>JAHDGO010000362.1 GCA_020627605.1 Yoonia sp. | reverse complement strand
ACGCCCGCGAGGCCCAGCGCAGTTATGAGGCCAATCTGAAACTTTTTGATCAGGTGCGACAGATGTCGTCGGCCTTGATGGATCTTCTTCGCAGATAGGACAGACCAATGGATATCAGCGCACTTGTCGCCCAGAACTACGCCGCCAGCAAAACCGCAACCGCCCCCGAAGCATCAGGCGGCGGCGCGGCCTTTGGCGCGGTCGCACAGGACTTTCTGACCACTTTGCAAACCGGTGAAGCCACCGCGATGCAAGCCATGACCGGCGGTGCGGACCCCCATGCCCTTGTCACCGCCCTGACCCAGACCGAACTCGCCGTACAAACCGCCGTGACCGTGCGCGACCGTGTGGTCGAGGCCTATCAGGAAATCTTGCGGATGCCGGTCTGATGTCAGAGGCTGTGTTCTACGATACCCTCCGTCAGGGGCTTTGGGTCGCCTTTACGATATCGATCCCGATCCTTGGTGTGGCGCTGGCCTCTGGACTGATGGTGGGGCTGTTTCAGGCACTCACCTCGATTCAGGAAATGACGCTGACATTCGTGCCGAAGCTGGCTGCGATCGTCGCAGTGTTCTGGATCTCGATGGCGTTTATGTCCGAAACACTGGTGGCGCTGTTTCAGGACACGCTGATCCCCATCATCGTGGGGGTCTAGGCATGGATAACGCCACCTACGCTACGCTGACACGGCAATCCGGGCTGATGCAGGAAATGCAGGTGCTGGCGAACAACATCGCCAACGCCACCACAACCGGATTTCGCGCTGAAGGCGTGATGTTTTCGGAATATGTGAATGCGCTCGGCCCCGATGCACCGTCTTTGTCGATGGCCGCGGCGCGCGTGCGCGACACCGTCATGACCCAAGGCGGGTTGAGCCAGACGGGCGGGCCATTCGACCTTGCCATCGAAGGTGACGGCTTCTTTCTGGTCGAAACAGCGGATGGGCCGCGACTGACCCGCGCTGGCGCGTTCAGCCCCTCGGCCGATGGCGATCTGGTCACGCCAGACGGGCACCGCGTGTTAGGTGCCGGCGGCGCACCCGTGCTGATCCCGCAAGGGTTGGGGCCGGTGGGGATCAGCCCTGACGGTACGATCAGCGCAGGCGGGCAGCCAGTTGGCCAAATCGGCCTTGTCATGCCGGTGGACCCCAACCAGATGCTCCGCTCTGGCTCTGCCTTGTTTGAGGCGCGGGGCGGTTTTGTCGCCGCGCAGGACGGGCGCATGCTGCAAGGCTTTCTGGAAGACTCGAACGTCAACGCAATCCTGCAGATCAGTCGCATGATCGAGGTACAGCGCGCCTATGAACTTGGGCAAAGCTTCCTTGATCAGGAAGACGCACGCGTTCGCAGCGTCATCGACGCCATCCGCCGATAGATAAGGAACCATCTGATGCGTGCACTCAAAATCGCCGCCGCCGGCATGACCGCCCAGCAAATGCGGGTCGAGGTGATCTCCAACAACCTCGCGAATATGAACACGACGGGCTACAACGCCCGCCGCGCCGAATTTGCCGATCTGCATTATCAGCAGATTGCCCGCCCAGGCACCATCAACGCCACTGATGGGACGGTCCTGCCCACTGGCATCCAGCTTGGGCTGGGTGTGCGGGCCAGCGCGATCTCGGTCATGCTCAGCCAGGGCAGTCTGGGGTCCACCGGCGGTGACCTTGACCTCGCGATTGAGGGGGACGGCTATCTGGAGGTCACGCTGCCCTCTGGCGTGTCGGCCTATACCCGCGATGGCGGGCTGAAACTGACCGGCGACGGCCTGATCGTCACCTCTGACGGCTATCCGGTGGTGCCGGACATCACCGTACCACGCGACACGCGATCCCTGTCGATCAACGCCGAGGGCGAGGTTTACGGCTATTTCATCGACGAGGTTGAACCGCAGCTTTTGGGGCAGTTCACGCTGGCGAATTTCACCAACCCCAAAGGGTTGGAGGCGATCGGCTCAAACCTGTTTCTCGAAACAGGGGCTTCTGGCCCGTCTGTCATCGCTGCACCGGGCGAGGACGGGCTGGGTGTCTTGCGGCAAGGCTATCTGGAAGACAGTTCCGTCGACCCGGTGCGCGAGGTGACCGACCTGATCGAGGCGCAGCGCGGGTATGAGCTGAACTCCAAAGTCATCACCGCCGCCGACCAGATGCTTGGCGCCATGGTGCAGTTGCGGTGATCCGTCTGCTGACACTCCTCTGGCTCGGCGCACCTGCCGCGGCAGACACCGTCGTCGCCCTGCGGACGATCCCCGCGCAGTCGGTCATTCTGGCCACAGATATCGGGCTGCAGGCTGAGACCATTCCCGGCGCTCTTTCCGACCCGGCAGAGATCGTCGGGATGGAGGCGCGCGTCGCCCTGTTTCCCGGCCGCCCGATCCGCGCAGGCGACGTCAGCCCGCCTGCAATGGTCGAACGCAACCAGATCATCACCCTGCACTACAACAAGAACGGGTTGCAGATTTCCACCGAAGGGCGCGCGCTTGACCGTGCCGCCATGGGCGAGGTGATCCGCGTCATGAACCTCAGCTCGCGCACCAGCGTCAGCGCGATGATCGGACAGGACGGGGCCGCATATGTTCAAAACTAACCTGCAATTTACTGCGCTCGCCTGCCTTTTG
>JAHDGO010000361.1 GCA_020627605.1 Yoonia sp. | reverse complement strand
CCGCCGTTGTCCAGCACCAGCACGATCATCTTCTTGTCGGTCAGGACGGATGAGTAGATGTCGGAGTTCATCAACAGATATGACCCATCACCGGTAAAAACGATAGTATCCCGCTCAGGCTCCATCTGCGCCTGCGCGATACGGGCACCCCAGCCACCGGCGATTTCGTAGCCCATGCAGGAAAAGCCGAATTCGACGTCAACCGTGCCGATGTCCAGCGTCTTCCAGTTCGCCGTCACCTCGGCTGGCAAACCACCGGCCGCAGCGACAACCCGGTCACGCGGGTCGCACAGGCGGTTCACCTCGCCAATGGCCTGCGCATAGGACGCGGGGCCGTTGCCCACGCGGGTGTTCTCGGCGACATAGTCGTCCCACTTGGCACGTTCTTCCTTGGCTTTCCTGGTCCAACCCTCCGGTGCGCTGTAATCCTTGATCGCGTCGCCGAGGGCGGTCAGCCCCAGCTTGGCGTCACCCACCACGGTCATCGACAAGTGCTTGGCCGCATCATGGCGACCCACGTTCAAACCGATGATCTGTGCGTCATGGGCAAAGGCTGTCCAGGACCCGGTTGTGAAGTCCTGCAACCGGGTGCCCACGGCGAGGATCACATCAGCCTCTTCCGCGATGGTGTTGGCACTATCGGACCCTGTCACACCAATCGGCCCGATATTCAGCCCATGGTCATGGACCATATTGGCCCGCCCCGCGATGGTCTCAACCACTGGGATACCGGCACCCTCTGCAAAGGCCGTCAATTCCGCGACGGCCCCGGAGTATTGCACACCGCCCCCTGCAATGATCATCGGGCGCTTGGCGGATGTCAGCAGGGCGGCGGCATCAGCCACCTCGGCCACGTCGGGGGCCTGACGCCGAATGCGGTGCACGCGCTTGTCAAAGAAACTGACGGGATAATCATAGGTCCAGCCCTGCACATCCTGCGGCAAGCCGATGAAGGCCGGGCCACAATCGGCGGGGTCCAGCATTGTATTCAGCGCGGCAGGCAGCGACTGAATAACCTGTGCGGGGTGGGTGATACGATCCCAGAAACGGCTGACGGCCTTGAAGGCGTCGTTCACGCCAAAGGTCGGATTGCCGAAATGCTCCAACTGCTGCAACACCGGGTCCGGTAGCCGCGTCAGAAAGGCATCACCACACAGCATCAGCAGCGGCAAGCGGTTGGCATGGGCCAGCGCGGCGGCTGTCAGCAGGTTCGCCGTGCCCGGCCCGGCAGAGGCGGTGCAGAACATGAACCGTCGGCGCAGCCACGCCTTGCCATAGGCGGCAGCGGCAAAGCCCATGCCCTGTTCGTTCTGGCCACGGTAGAGCGGCAGGTGATCGCGATGATCATACAGCGCCTCCCCCAGACAGGTCACATTGCCATGGCCGAAAATCCCGAAACCACCACCGCAGACGCGGGTTTCAACGCCATCAATCTCGATCCACTGGTTTGCCAGATAGCGCACAATCGCCTGCGCCGTTGTCAGCGTGACAGTCTCTGCTCCCTGTCCCATTGTGGTCCCCCCCTTTGGCGCATGAATTTCGCGTTGCCCGCGATTGGCAGTTGACCTCTGCCCTAAAAGAACGATACCAAAATTGCAACCGGTTGCAAACGGTTTTTGGAAAGGGATGCGCAATGGCAGAGATCGGGATCGGCATTGTCGGCGGCGGCTATATGGGCAAGGCCCATGCGGCAGCCCATGCGGCTGTCGGGACCCTGTTCAACACCGCCCTGCGCCCACGTCTGGAAATGGTTTGCGCGACCAATCCAGCCTCTGCCGAAACCTATCGGGCCGCTTACGGATTCGCCCGTGCCACGTCCGACTGGCAAACACTGGTGAATGACCCAAAGGTAGAGGCCATCGTCATCGCCTCTCCCCAATCGACCCACCGCGCCATTGCAGAGGCGGGTTTTGCCGCAGGCAAGCCTGTGTTCTGTGAAAAGCCGCTGGGCGTCGATGTGGATGACAGCCGCGCCATGGTCGCCGCGGCAGAGGCCGCGGGCCAGATCAACATGTCGGGCTTCAACTACATCCGCACGCCAGCCTCGCAATTCGTGCACGACATGCTGCAAGCAGGCGAGATTGGCGAGATCACGGGCTTTCGCGGCGAACATACCGAAGATTTCATGGCCGATCCGGCAGAGCCCGCCACATGGCGCAGCCAGGGGCTGGCCAATGGCTGCATGGGTGATCTTGCGCCGCATCCGATCAACTGTGCGCTGCGGCTGATGGGGCCGATCACGGAACTGATCGCAGAGGTTGAAACTGTTATCCCCGACCGCCCCGGCGGCAAGGTGACAAACGATGATCACGCCCAGATCATGTGCCGGTTCGACAGCGGTGTCTTGGGCAATATCTACGTCAGCCGCGTCGCGACGGGCCGCAAGATGGGGTACAAATACGAAATCACCGGGACCAAGGGTGCGATCTATTTCGACGGCGAAGATCAGAACGCCGTGCATCTGTACAAGATTGCCGGGCCTGCGGCACAGCGCGGATTTACCAAGATCCTGACAGGCCCGGACCACCCAGATTACAAACCCTTCTGCCTCGGTCCCGGTCATGGCACCGGCTATCAGGACCAGATCATCATCGAGGCCAAGGATTTCCTGACAGCCATC
>JAHDGO010000360.1 GCA_020627605.1 Yoonia sp. | reverse complement strand
CAATTGGCACAGGACACCCGCCAGTCCGACCGGCGCGGAGATGAGCGGTTCTGGACCCGCTACAAAGCCTTTACCGAGCTTGCGACGCAGATATGTCGGCCAGCAGGCTAGTCGCGGCAGCGCTGATCATGTCGAGCGCCCCATCGAAATCACGCGTATAATAGGGGTCAGGCACGTCGCTGGCCGCCATCAGCCTGACCGGCGTGTCATTGCCTGCGGGCCGCAACCGTTCGATATCCGCCCGGTTCTGTGCGTCCATGGCAATGATCAGGTCAAAGCGGTCGAAATCCGTCGCCGTGAACTGCCGCGCGCGCAAACGGCTCAGGTCGATGCCGCGCCCGCGCGCGGCCTCTTGCATCGGCCCATAGGGCGCATCACCCACATGCCAGCCACCCGTGCCAGCGCTGTCGATGGTCCAGTCCGGGGCAAGCTGGCGCATCACCCCTTCGGCGGCTGGCGACCGGCAGATATTGCCAAGGCAGACAAAGACAACCCGCATCAGCGCAGCACGCCCCGCTGCGTCATCGCGCGGGCATAGAGCCAAAGTGCGATCAGGATCACCGGGATCGCGATGGCAAAGACCAGCGCCACAGTCCCGCCAACCGCCAGCATCGATGTGCCTTCTGGTGCCAGAAGATAGGTATAGACCGAGGACACGATCAGCCCCAGCAGCGACAGCGCAAAGGCTGTCCCGGCAAAGCGCGACCGCAGCAAAAGCAACAGCGAGCCGAGGACAGAAAACCAGACCCCCACCGGCCATGAGATATCAAACCAGAGCGGGGCTTCCTGCAGCATCCGCAACGCAGCCTCTGGCAGGGCTTCGACATAAGAGGCCACATTGAGTTTTGTCATGGTGTAGTCGACCGCGCCACCCGCGTTCCACAACAGCGACAGCGCGCCAACCACCCATAAATGCCATGGTGTTTTTGTCATCTTCCCCTCCCCTTGTTCCGGGTCAGGATAGCAAATTGACCGGGCTCAGGCCAGTTGCCCCCGTGCCATGCGGTAATGCGCCGGGATCGAGGGGAAGAAAAACAGGATAAAGCCGTAGTCGACATAGAACAGCACAGCCGCCGGTATCCATGCCACCGACAGCACAAGCCCGACCGCACCGGTCATCCGCTGCGCCTTGGCCGGTGTCAGAAAACGCAGGACAAAGAGATGGAACAGCTTGCCCCCGTCCAGCGGCTGCACCGGGATCAGGTTGAAGAAGAACAGTGCGATGTTGAGGAAGGCAAAGATCGACAGCCCCATCGAGAGATAGATCATCGCCTCTGATGGCGGGTAGGACCCATGCTCCCAGATGGCCCAGACCCCCAGTGACGACAGCGCCCAGAGCGCGAGGTTGGTCAGCGGCCCCATGGCGACGATCAGTTCCTGCTGGCGCCGTGTCGCTGTCCGCGTGCTTTCGCAAAAACCACCGCCACCGTGCAGCATGATCCGCCGCACCGGCACCCCCTGCACGATATTGCCCCAGGCATGTCCCATCTCATGCAGCAAGATCGCGAGCACCAGAAGACTGACAAAGACCAGGCTGTAAAGCAGATCACCGCCAGACAGAAACAGGATCAGCCCGACCAGGAAGATCAGCGATTGCCCGACCTCCACCCGGACCCCCATCGGTCCGATGAAATGAAACATCACGGTGTCGTCGCGCAACATCTGCTTGTCCTGCTCTTGGCGTTTGGCGGGGAAACTGCCAGCCGATCACGGCGGAACTGCGGCAACATCCGCGCATTCTTTGTGCTATTGCGTGCCGACGGGCCAGCCCGCATGTTGCGGCCTGATCCATCTTGCGGCGCAAAGGACACAACCGATGAAGATCGCCATTCTGACCGGTGCCGGGATATCCGCCGAAAGCGGGCTTGGCACCTTTCGTGACAAGGGCGGTCTGTGGTCGCAATACGATCTCGAAGAGGTCGCAACGCCCGAAGGTTTTGCCCGCAACCCGGCCCTTGTGCATGATTTCTACAATGCCCGCCGCGCCAATTGCATGGCCGCCAGCCCCAATGACGCGCATCTTGCGCTTGCTGAACTGGCAGCGGGGCCGCATGAGGTGACGCTGATCACCCAGAACGTCGACGACCTGCATGAACGGGCGGGGTCGCAGGATGTGATCCATATGCATGGCGCCTTGATGCGGGCGCTTTGTGCCAGTTGTGATCATCGGTGGGATGCGCCGGCCGCAATGGCCCCCGCAGACCCCTGCCCTGCCTGCACGGCCCCTGCGACCCGCCCCGATGTGGTCTGGTTCGGCGAGGTGCCTTACCACATGGACCGGATCATGACCGCCGTGGCCGGGGCTGACCTGTTTGTGGCCATCGGCACCTCTGCCGAGGTTTATCCGGCGGCGGGTCTGGTGGAACTGGCGATGGGTGAGACCCTCGAGATCAATCTGGAGCCGTCCATGCGCGCCCGTGCGTTTGACCGCCAGATCGGCGGCCCGGCAACCGAAACGGTGCCAGCGTGGGTCAACACGCTAAGGATCTGACCCAATCTGTTGCATCCCTGTTGCACCGGCCGCGTGATCACGCAAAACTGAGGAAAACACGCTGACAATCCGCCCAACAAACATCGAGTGACCGTGACGCTGAGGATTAGAATTAACCCTTTGCTTGACGG
>JAHDGO010000359.1 GCA_020627605.1 Yoonia sp. | reverse complement strand
ATGCCAGAGATCGTGTCAGGCAATACCAACGCCCCGGCCATTATGATCGGTGAAAAAGCATCAGATCTGATACTGGAGGATACGCGTTAAACGGCTTGCACTGTGCTGACCGTGAACCCTTCGTCTGCGGTCGGTGGCGCAAAATGCGTCTTGAAGCGATGAAACTGCGCCTCTGTCACAAGGAAAGGATGCTGGCCTGAGGCATTCCTTTGCTGCAACCGATCCAGACAAACGGCGTCGGGGACGTCCAGCACATGCAACAGGTGCGGCACGGGAATCGTCGCCACAAGGTCGCGCAGCCACGCCCGCTGTGCGACGGTATTGGCCGGGAAATCCAGCACAACCGTGACACCTGCGGCCAGCAGCGACGCCACATGGGGTGCCATCACCCCCTGCAGCTTTTCCGA
Organism: Yoonia sp.; assembly: GCA_020627605.1. GTDB lineage: Bacteria > Pseudomonadota > Alphaproteobacteria > Rhodobacterales > Rhodobacteraceae > Yoonia. Next base: position 2,222 of record JAHDGO010000359.1, on the reverse strand, counting down.
ACAACGCAAATAGTCCGCCCCGGTGGTCATCTGATCTGCGTAAAGCGCGCCCAGCCACGCATCTTCGACGATCAGGACCGCATCCGGCGGCTCTGCCAAGGACGCCGCAAGCGTGGATTTGCCTGCGCCGATCTTGCCGCAAAACAGGTGCAGTTTTGGCGCGTCAGCCATGGCGCACGGACCGGCGGCCTAGCCGCACTTTGAATAGCCGCAAGACCCGCAGGTCATGCAGCCCTCGACCATGCGCAGCTCATACGAGCCGCAGGATGAACAGGCCTTGCCACGTGGCGCCCCGTTGATGGCCACCACATCCGCCTGCGGATCAGCCTTCAGCCCCATGCCTTCACCCGCGAGAAAGCCCGTAGCGATCATGTGCTTTTCGATTACCCCGCCAATGGCCGCCAGGATGGAGGGGACATATTTGCCCTGCATCCACGCCCCGCCACGCGGGTCAAAGACAGCCTTGAGCTCTTCGACCACAAAGGACACATCGCCACCGCGCCGGAACACCGCGCTGATCATCCGGGTCAGTGCCACGGTCCAGGCAAAATGCTCCATGTTCTTGGAATTGATGAAGACCTCGAAGGGTCTGCGGTGCCCTGCAACGATCAAATCGTTCACGGTGATATAGATCGCATGCTCGCTATCGGGCCACTTCAGCTTGTAGGTTGCGCCGTCCAGTTCCTGCGGGCGGTCCAAAGGTTCGGACATATAGACAACCTCTGCCCCGTCACCATCATTGCGAAGCTGATCAGGCACCTCGGCCGGGGTGGCCTCTTCACTGACGGACAAGACTGACCCGGTCACGTCATTGGGCCGATAGGTCGTGCATCCTTTGCAGCCCTGATCCCACGCGGCCATGTAGACCTCTTTGAAAGCGTCGAAACTGATGTCTTCTGGGCAGTTGATCGTCTTGGAAATGGACGAGTCGATCCACTTCTGCGCCGCGGCCTGCATGCGCACATGATCAAGTGGGGCCAATGTCTGCGCGTTCACAAAATAGTCCGGCAGTGCCGCATCGCCTTTCAGATCGCGCCAGAGCTGCACGGCGTAATCCACCACCTCTTCCTCGGTGCGCGACCCATCTTTCTGCAGCACCTTGCGGGTATAGGCATAGGCGAACACCGGTTCGATCCCTGAAGAGACGTTGCCGGCATAAAGGCTGATAGTGCCGGTTGGCGCGATAGAGGTCAAAAGTGCATTTCGTATGCCATTTTGACGGATTGCCTCTTTGACATCTGTATCCATATGCTCCATTGCGCCAGATGCCAGATAGGCATCGGCATCGAACAGCGGGAATGCGCCCTTTTCCTTCGCCAGATCGACAGAGGCAAGGTAGGCGGCTCGCGCGATCTGATGCATCCAGGCATCGGTTTGTGCTGCCGCTTCTTCAGAGCCATAGCGCAGGCCCATCATCAACAGCGCATCCGCCAGCCCTGTGACACCCAGACCAATGCGGCGCTTCGCGCGCGCCTCTGCCGCCTGCGCCTCAAGCGGGAAGCGGCTGGCGTCGACCACATTGTCCATCATGCGCACGGCGGTGGCGACCAGATCACCCAGCGCACCGGTGTCCAGCGCGGCAGCGTCCCCGAACGGATCGCTGACCAGTTTAGCCATATTGATCGAGCCCAGCAGACAGGCCCCGTAAGGCGGCAAGGGCTGTTCACCGCAGGGGTTGGTCGCGGCAATCGTCTCGCAATAGTTCAGATTGTTCATCTGATTGATCCGGTCGATGAAGATCACGCCGGGTTCGGCATAGTCATAGGTCGACTGCATGATCGCGTTCCACAGATCGCGGGCCTGCACCGTGCGATACACCGTATCGTCAAAGACCAGATCCCATGATCCATCCGCCTTCACCGCATCCATGAAGGGGTCGGTAACCAACACCGACATGTTGAACATGCGCAAACGGGCCGGGTCCGATTTGGCGGTGATGAAATCCTCGATATCCGGGTGGTCGCAGCGCATTGTCGCCATCATCGCGCCCCGGCGCGACCCGGCTGACATGATCGTACGGCACATCGCGTCCCAGACATCCATGAAGGACAAGGGACCGGATGCATCTGCCGCGACACCTTTCACATCCGAGCCTTTGGGTCGAATGGTCGAAAAATCGTAGCCGATGCCGCCACCCTGCTGCATCGTCAGCGCAGCCTCTTTCAGCATGTCGAAGATACCGCCCATGCTGTCAGGCACAGTGCCCATGACAAAACAGTTGA
>JAHDGO010000358.1 GCA_020627605.1 Yoonia sp. | reverse complement strand
CCTCGCCCACGAAACCAGGTTTGCGCCCTTCGATGCGAAAGTGCCGCCCGTCGGGCAGGATGATATCAACGCGGCCCTTTTCCAGATCCTTGATCTGGTCAAAAACGCGCGCAAAGTAACGCGGCAGGCCGGTCTGGCCCTCTGTACTGGTTAAGATCATGCATAGCCCCTGTCGTCTGACCCGCAGCATCAGCGCGGATGTCTTCGATTGAATTTACCCTTTGTTACGGGGAAGTCACGGAAAACGTTCAAAAATAAACCGGTTGACCTTGGGGCAACTAGAAATCGCGCTTCTCATAGGCGTTCAACGCCCGCTTCCGGCCCTCATCGGCAGGTACAATCGGATCGGGGTAACGATCATCCGGCGACATGCCCCAGCGTTGCGGGATCATATCATAATAGGACAGCGCCGTCTTGGTCGGGCTTTTGCGGCCTTCGGCCAGCCACTGTTTGACGTAGGCGCGATCCTTGTCGAATTTGTCCAGCTGCGTCACAGGGTTGAACACCCGGAAATAGGGTGTGGCATCGGGCCCAGAGCCTGCCGACCATTGCCAGCCCATCGCATTGCTGGCCGGGTCCCAGTCAATCAGGCAATCGGCAAACCAGTTCATCCCAATCTTCCAGTGACACAACAGATGCTTGGTCAGATAGGAGGCGACGATCATCCGTCCGCGATTGTGCATCGTGCCTGTCACATACATCTCGCGCATGGCGGCATCGACGAATGCCGGTGCGGCCCTGCTTCCACGCCTTGACCTCTGCCAGACGCTCATCCTCGTTCCAGGGGAAGGCGTCCCAGTCTGCCTTCCAGTTGTCAGAGGTGATGCGCGGGGTGTGATAGGCCAGATGATAGGCAAACTCGCGCCAGACCAGCTCTTTGAGGAACACCTCGGCGTCGGATTTGCCGTCATTCAACGCCTTCCAACCAGAGTGCCAGCAAGTGCGCGGGCTGATCTCGCCATATGTCAGGTTCTCTGACAGGCCAGAGGTGCCATCAACGCCGGGGATATCGCGGTTCTTGACGTAGCTGTCGACGCGGTGCGCAATGAAGGCACCCAACCGGTGCGATGCCGCACTTTCACCCACGGTGCAATGTGAGGCCAGAATCTCTGCCCCCCGCTGCATCGGCTTGTCCATCTGCCAGTCATCCAAACCGTCCGACGTAGGCCAGCTGTCGGGCTGCGGGATGCTGCCGGGCGTTGGCAGTGCCTGCGGCACATCATTGCCGCGTACCGACTTCCACATCGGCGTATAGACCTTGTAGAAGCCACCCGTTTTGGTCTCGACTGTCCAGGGTTCAAACAGAACATGCCCGGTAAAGCTCTCAGCGGTGGTCCCATCATCCTTCAGCGCCGCCTTGACCGTCTTGTCGCGCGCGATGCTGTCGGGGTCGTAGGCACGTGACCAATAGATGGCCCCTGCCCCGGTGTCGTTGATCAGCGCGCGCAGACACGCCAGCGCATCACCTCGGCGCAGGATCAGCCGGCTGCCCTTGTCCTCCAGCGACTTTGCCAGATCAGCGACTGACAGGCCCAGCCGCATCTTGGGCGCAGCCCCAAGGCCCGCCACCAGATCATCGTGGATGAAAACCGGGATCACCGGACGGCCGGACCGGCAGGCCGCCGTCAGTGCCTCATGATCGCCAAGACGCAAATCACGGCGGAACCACATCAGGATCGGGGATTTGCTCATCAGGTCTTGGCCTCGCTGTTACAAGACCTGATCTAGCGCCCCCATCAGCGCGTCAACCTCGGCCTTTTCGGTGTAGTGGACAAAGCTGACCCGCAGGACCCCCTTGGCCAAATCCACACCAACCGCCGACAGCGGGCGCTGGGCATAAAAATCGCCGCCGCCAGCCATGATCCCATGCGGGGCCAGCGCAGCCGCAGCAGCTTCTGCGTCGGTCTCCAGCGCCAGTGCCACGGTCGGCGCCCGGCGCGTGGCCTCGGCGGGCCCCACCAACCTGACGGAGTTTTTCGCACTCACATAATCCAGCAGTGGCTGGGCCAAGGCGACCTCATGCGCGCGCATCAGATCATGGGCATGGCGCGCTGCCGCAGCGCCGCTGCCACCACCATGATGGGCCGACAGCGCCTCAAAATAGTCCGCCATCCCTGCACTGGCCGCGACCTGCGCATGGTCTGGGCCTGCCGGGGTAAACCGCTTGTAAAGGCTGTCCCCATTGAAGTGATGCCCCTGATTGGGCAGTTCAAACCCCCAGTCCTCGCGCATCACCATGATCCCCTGATGGGGGCCGTAGGTCTTGTAGGCGCTAAACAGATAGACGTCACAACCAAGCGCGCCAACATCGGGAAAACCGTGCGGCGCATAAGAGACGCCATCAACGCAGACGCGCGCGCCCGCGGATTTGGCAAGCGTCGTGATCGCAGCCACATCGTTGATCGCGCCGACCACATTGGAACAATGCGGAAAGCAGACCAGTGCGACGTCATCCTCCAGCAGCTTGGCCAGATCATCCAGCAACAACTCACCCGGATCGGGGTTTACCGGCCATTCCAGCACACGGATGCCATCCTCAGCCAGCCTGCGCCATGGGCCGCTGTTGGCCTCATGGTCCTGATTGGTCACGACAACCGCCTGTCCGGGTTTGATCCACTGGCGGACGGCCTGAGCCAGCACATAGGTGTTTTG
>JAHDGO010000357.1 GCA_020627605.1 Yoonia sp. | reverse complement strand
CGCGTACCAAGGCCGCCACTTCGCAAAGATCAGTGCAGCAAGTGCGATAAAGCCGCGACCCGCACTCATATCCTTGACGAAACCGGCCTGCAGGGCGGTCGCCAAATAGGCGCCAGCAATCCCACAGAGCACACCGCAGATGCCCACGGCAGCAAACCGCAGCCAGATCACGGACACACCGGCGGTATCGACAGCGGCCGGATTTTCGCCCACCGCACGCAGGCGAAGGCCAAAGCGGGTGCGGAACAGCACCCACCAGGTCAGTGGCACCATCAGCAGCGCCACATAGACAAGGATCGTATGGCCGGAAATCAGCTCTGCGTAGATCGGGCCAAGGATCGGCACGTCGCGCAGGGTTTCCGCCAATGGCAGCTCAATCGGGTTGAACCGCGCATTCCCGCTAAGCTGTGGCGTCCGCCCGCCTTGGGCAAACCAGCTTTGCGCCATGACAACCGTCAGACCGGCTGCGAGAAAGTTGATGGCCACGCCTGAAATCAGCTGATTGCCGCGAAAGGTGATGGAAGCCAGACCATGGACCACTGACAACAGCATGGACGCGCCAATGCCGGCCAAAAGGCCAAGCCAGACGCTGCCAGACACCGCCGCAATCGCACCGGACATGAAAGCCGCCGCCAGCATTTTCCCTTCCAGCCCGATATCAAAGATACCGGCCCGCTCTGAATAGAGGCCAGCCAGACAGGCCAGCAAAAGCGGGGTTGCCAGACGCAGTGTTGCGTCCAGCATTTGCAGAAGGGTGGCAAAGTCCATGGCTTAAGCAGCTTTCTCCATCAGGAACGGGAAGAGGGCGAAAAAGCGATCCGCCACTTCCGGGTTACGGCGCAGGGCGGCCTCTGCCTCTGCCTGCGTGATATCGACGGCCTGCGTCTTGTCACGGCGCAGGAAGAACTGCAGCCCCAGCATCGCATCAAACCGGTCATCGGTGATGAACGGGTCATGCGGCACGCGCGGCATCACCGTTTTTGCGGGCATCAGCACGCTTGTGGGGCGTTGCAGCGACAAAAGCGCCACCAGATGCGGTGGCACATTGCCGCCGGGGGTATTGTCGATCACATGGTGCACCCATTGGTGCAATTCTTCCATCGTGATCATGCCAAGTGCCAGACAGCTGAGCACAAAGCCCAGGTCTGCACCGGTGTCGTCATCGACACCAATTTTGAATGGTCCTGCCATCGTCATGTTTTTGCTCTCCTCAATGATAGGAATAGCCGCTCGAGCGGCATGCGCACCATATTGTCCAGTGCACCCGTGAAGAGGATTACCAATGCCTGTATTACGATAATCAACTCACGGGGGATCGACGTCCATAGGGCGAGTTCTGCGCCGCCTTGATATAGAAAGCCGAAAAGAAGGGCCGCCAGAAACACCCCGAAAGGATGACTGCGCCCCATCAGTGCGACGGCGATGCCGATAAAGCCCGCCCCCTCCACTGCGTTCAGGACCAGCCGTTCGGCCTCGCCCTGTACGTTGTTGATGGCCATCATGCCGGCAAGAGCGCCTGAGATAAGCATGGCAACCATAATGATCTTGGTCGGGCTGATGCCCGCATATTTCGCCGCAGATTCCGAATAGCCGAATGACCGGATTTCATAGCCCAGCCGTGTTTTCCAGATCAGCGCCCAGAGAAACACGCAGGCCGCTATCGCGACAAAGAAGGTGATATTGGCAGGCGCGCCACGGAAAAACGTGGTGTCGCCAAAATTGAACATGTCCTGAAAGGACGGCAGATGCGCCGCTTCGGGGAATTTCGCTGTTGCAGGCTCCATCGAGCCGGGGACCTTCAGCGCGCCGATCAGCAGATAGTTCAGCAATGCCGCAGCGATGAAATTGAACATGATCGTGGTGATCACGATGTGGCTGCCGCGTTTTGCTTGCAAAAATGCCGGGATTGCCGCCCAAGCAGCCCCAAAGAGCGCCGCCATCACAGAGGCCGCGACCAGCGCAATCGTCCAATGCGGCCAAGGCACGTAAAGGCAGGCCAGCGCCACACCAAGCCCGCCAAGCACCGCCTGACCTTCGCCACCGATGTTGAACAGCCGTGCATGAAAGGCGATGGCCACGGCAAGGCCGGTAAAGATAAAGTTGGTCGCGTAATACAGCGTGTAGCCCCAGCCATAGGTGGACCCCAGGGCACCGTCGACCATCAGCTTCAGCGCTTCCCATGGGTTTTCACCGATAGCAAGGATCACAAGCGCCGACAGGATCGCGGCCAGCAGGATCGAAATCAGCGGGATCAGAACCACGTCAGCCCATTTTGGCATCACGTCCATCGGCTACACCTGCTTGCCAGCGTCGCCGCCGGCATGGGCCAGTCGCGCCTCAACGGCTTCGTGCACCGGGCCCTCTGGCTCTGTGGTCATCCCTGCCATGAGCAGACCAAGCTCTTTTTCGTCTGTTTTATCAGGCATCCGCTCGCCCATCATTTTTCCGTCGAACATAACGGCAATGCGATCTGACAGCGACAAAATTTCCTCTAACTCCACAGAAACCAACAAGATTGCCTTGCCCTGATCCCTAAGTGCAACAATCTGCTGGTGGATGAATTCAATGGCGCCGATGTCCACACCGCGTGTGGGCTGACCGATCAGCAAGAGGTCTGGGTTCCGCTCAATCTCGCGCGCGAGCACAATTTTCTGCTGGTTGCCGCCGG
>JAHDGO010000004.1:15778-23685 GCA_020627605.1 Yoonia sp. | reverse complement strand
CCTCTGCCATGACGGCGGCAAAGGCGGCGGTCGGATCAGCGATGAAACGGAACGTCGCGCTTTCCAGCGCCGGTGCGGGCCCCCAGTAGTTTGGGTTGCGGGTCAGTTCCAGCCGGTCACCCTGCACCCAGTCGGAAAAGGTGAAAGGCCCGGTGCCAATCGGATTGGACGCGATGGTTTCAATGCTTTCAGGTGCCACGATCACCGCGTCACCCCAGGCCATATTGAAAAGGAACATGCCATTGGGTTGTTCCAGCGTGACCTGCACGGTCAGCGGATCAACCACCGTCACATCGGTGATTCCGGCGAACAGCCCTTTCTGTGCGTTGGTGCTGTCCTCAGCCCGCGCGCGGTCGAGGCTGAATTTCACATCTTCGGCGTCCATTGACGTGCCATCATGAAAGGTGACACCGGCGGCAAGGTTGAAGGTATAGACCAGCCCGTCGTCAGAGATGTCCCAGCTTTGCGCAAGGCCCCGGATGATCGCCCCGTCAGCGTCAAAGCGCGTCAGCCCTTCGAACACATTGGCATAAAGAACCGAGTCGATGGCCTGCGCGGCACCGCCTGTCGGGTCGAGGTTTGGCGGCTCCAACTGGATGGCGACGGTGATGCTGTCCTGTGCCAGCGCGCCCGCAGCGCAAAGGACAATGGCGGTTGATGTGGCGAAAGTCTTGATCATACGCATGATGGCCCCCCTATGGCTGGGTCCAGTCTTGTCGCAACGTCGTTTCAGATCAAGTGTTTCGGTCTGGATTGGCCCAGCACGTCCTGCTATTGCGCCGCCAGCAAAGGGGACAACCATGAGTGCAACCGCAAAGAAACGCGCGCCCATGCCGGATGATATCCGCGCGGCCAAAGGGGGCACGCCGCTGGTCAGCCTGACCGCTTATACCACCCCGATGGCGCAGATGATGGATGATCACTGCGATTTCGTACTGGTCGGCGACAGTGTCGGCATGGTCCTGCACGGGCTGCCATCGACCCTAGGTGTCACCATGGACATGATGATCTTGCATGGGCAGGCCGTGGCCCGTGGGTTGCAAAAGGCGATGATGGTCATCGACATGCCGTTTGGGTCATACGAGGAAAGCCCGGCGCAGGCGTTTCGCAATGCCGCCCGTCTGATGGCCGAAACCGGGGCGGGTGCGGTCAAGCTGGAAGGCGGGGTCGCTATGGCCGAGACGATTGCCTTTCTGGTTGCGCGCGGCATTCCGGTGATGGCGCATATCGGCCTGACGCCGCAGTCGATCAACACGCTGGGTGGTTACAAGGTGCAAGGGCGTGGTGACGCCCGTGATGCGGCCCTTGCTGATGCTGATGCGGTGGCGGCGGCAGGGGCCTTTGCCGTTGTGCTGGAAAAAGTGCCCGAGAGCTTGGCCGATGAGATTACGGCGCGCGTGGCCATTCCAACCATTGGGATCGGGGCGAGCGCTGGTTGTGACGGGCAAATTCTGGTCGTCGATGACATGCTGGGCCTCTTCACGGCGTTCAAGGCGAAATTCGTCAAACGCTATGCCCATCTGGGTGATGACGGGGCCGCAGCCATAGCCGCCTATGCCGCTGACGTGCGGGCCCGTGCGTTTCCGGGGCCAGCGCATGTTTTTGCCGACGAGGCGCCGAAATGATCGCGCCGATTGTGCGCACCTTGGCAGATCTGCGCGTGCAAACCGCAATCTGGCGGAATGCAGGCGAGACGATTGGCGTCGTCCCGACCATGGGTGCGCTGCATCAGGGGCATCTGTCACTGGCCCGCGCGGCGCGTGAAAAATGCGACCGCGTGATCGTGACGATCTTTGTGAACCCCAAGCAGTTCAACGACCCCGATGATCTGAAGAACTACCCAAGGACAGAGGATGAGGACGCGCGCAAGCTGGAAAGCATCGGCGTTGACCTGATCTATGTGCCGGAGCCCGAACAGATTTACCCTGATGGGTTTGCGACCACTGTCTCTGTCGCCGGTCTCACGGATATGCTGTGCGGCGAAAGCCGGCCGGGGCATTTTGATGGGGTCGCGACGGTGGTGTCAAAGCTGTTCTTGCAGACCTCTGCCGATTTCGCGTTCTTTGGCGAAAAGGATTATCAGCAATTGCAGATCGTGCGCCGGATGGCCGCTGATCTGGATATCCCGATTGCGGTGATAGGTTGCCCGACCATCCGTGAAGAGGATGGCTTGGCCATGTCCTCGCGCAACCTGCTCTTGTCGGATCGGTCGCGCGTCTATGCCCCTGTGCTGGCCGAAGTGATGGAAGACATGCGCCAGAAACTGGCGGACGGTGCGGCAATGGCCGAGATCGCGCCAGAGGCAGAAGCGCGCATTCTGGCTGCTGGTTTCAACACCATCGACTATCTGGAATTGCGCAGCGGACGGGATTTGTCCCTGCTCGACAAGGCGGAACCGGATGCCCGCCTATTCGCTGCTGCCTGGCTGGCCGGCGTGCGCCTGATCGACAATATCGCCGTCTGATCGCGGGGTCAGATATGCGTGAACGGATCGTCGGGATAGCCGACCCCGGCAAGGTATAGCCCCTGCGGCGGGCAGACCGGCCCGCAGGCGGCGCGGTCTTTGGCGGCCAGCGCCCTTTGCACGTCGTCCGGCGTCCAGGCCCCCGCGCCGACCCGTTCCAGCGTGCCGACAAAGCTGCGCACCTGATTGTGCAGGAAGGACCGCGCACGGACATGAAACCGGTATTCTGTGCCGATCGTCCGCTGCAACACCTCCACCCGCAATGCATCAAGCGTTTTGACAGGGCTGTCCGCCTGACAGATGGAAGAACGGAACGTCGTGAAATCGTGCTGGCCAAGCAGGTGATTGGCGCCAGCCTGCATCGCATCGGCGTCGAGGTCATGATTGACCCGCCAAAGCTGTCCCGCCTCTGACGTCAGCGGCGCGCGGCGGGCGATCAGGCGAAAGAGATAGCGACGCTCTACCGCGGAAAACCGGGCGTGCCAGTCATCAGCCACCAGTGCGCAGGCAAGGATCGCCACCGGGGCCGGTTTGAGGTGATAGTTCAGCGCCTCTGACAGGCGGAACGGGTCCCAATTGCGGGCGAGGTCGCAATGGGCCACCTGCCCCTTGGCATGCACGCCAGCATCGGTGCGTCCGGCGGCGGCAATGGTGTGGGGACCGGGTTCGAGTTTGGCCAAAGCCGCCTCGATCGTGCCCTGCACTGAAGGCTGGTCGCGCTGGCGCTGCCAGCCGGCGAAGGGCGCACCATGATATTCGACAAGAAGGGCGTAACGCGGCATAGCCGAGGGGTAGGGGGAGGATCGCGCAAAATCAATCCCTACACATCGGCTGGGTGCGCCCCTATCTTCACTGAAACGAAAGAAAGGACCGGCCTTGGTCTTCAATGCATTGACCGATCAGATTGCGCGCACCGTGACCGGCGTAGGCGACACGCTGGCGGCTCCGTTCTCCGATCCGGTGATCCGGCTGGGCGTGACGGGTCTGTCGCGGGCGGGCAAAACCGTCTTTATCACCTCGCTGGTGTCCAACCTGATGGATCGCGGGCGTATGCCGCAGTTCTCGGCCGCCGCCACGGGGGCTATCAGCACGGCCTATCTGCAGCCGCAGCCAGATGATACCGTGCCGCGCTTTCGGTACGAGGCGCATCTGGATGCACTGACCGGAAGTGACCCGCATTGGCCGAACGGCACCCGGCAAATCAGTGAATTGCGTCTGTCGATGCGGGTGCAGCCGCGCGGATTGCTGGCGGGCTTCGGCGGGCCGCGCACGGTGCATCTGGATATTGTGGATTATCCGGGCGAATGGCTGCTGGATCTGGGTTTGCTGGATCAGGACTATGACACTTGGTCCGCCACAGCGCTCGAACGCGCCCGCAGCCGTCCGGGGGGCGAGGACTACGTCGCCCTTGTCGCCGGGATTGACCCCACCGTGCAACTGGTAGAGCCCGAGGCGCAGGTGCTGGCCGAACGCTTTACCGCGCATCTGCAAGAGGCGCGCGCAGCGGGATTTTCGGATTGTTCGCCGGGGCGGTTCCTTTTGCCCGGTGATCTGGCAGGCTCTCCGGTGTTGACCTTTGCGCCTTTGCCGCCGGGCCCCTATCCGCGCAGGTCGCTGGGGCGTGAGTTTGCAAGGCGGTTCGAAAGCTACAAGCGCAATATCGTGCAGCCGTTCTTTCGTGATCATTTCTCGCGGATCGACCGGCAGATCGTGCTGGTGGATGTGCTGGGGGCAATCCATGCGGGACCGGCAGCACTGGATGATCTGCGCGGTGCGATGGCGCGTGTGCTTGGGGCCTTTCGGCCCGGATCAAACGCCTTCCTGTCCCGTATCTTTCAGGGGCGGCGCGTGGAAAAGATCTTGTTTGCGGCGACCAAGGCGGACCATCTGCATCACAGCCAGCATCCGCAATTGACCACCATCGTGCAGGCGCTGCTGCGCGAGGCCAAGGACCGGGCCGATTTTGCCGGTGCGCAGACGGCGGCGATGTCGATCGCGGCGCTGCGGACCACTGTGGAAGAAACCGTCGACCACCGAGACGGACCGCTTGATGTGGTGCGTGGCCGTTTGCTGGACAATGGCAAGCAGGCGGCATTTTACCCCGGCAAACTGCCGGATGATCCGGCGCATCTTTTGACGCCAGCGCGTAGGGGGTCGCAGAACTGGCTTGATGCCGATTACAGCGTGATGAATTTTGCCCCGGCCCCGCTCAGCCGTCGGGCTGGTGATGGTCTGCCGCATATCCGGCTGGACAAGGCGGCAGAGTTTTTGCTGGGGGACAAGCTATGACCAACGGACCGGTGTTGATCGAGCTTGACGGGCAAGAGGCTGCGCGCCCCGATCAGGCGCCTGCTGTCATCGACACGCCAGAGGCAGGCCAAGGGGCCGCCATGCGGAAGGTTGCGGCGATTGCCGCCCGCCGCCCGTCGCGGCTGGCCAGATGGTTCTGGTCGCTGGCTCTGGCACTGGTCGGTTTTGTGGTGTCCTTGGCCGCATGGGATTATGTGACCGGTCTGTTGGCGCGTTCGCCCGTTTTGGGTGGGATCGCCACGGTGCTGATCGGGCTGTTGCTTTGCGTCTTGCTGGTCATCGCCTTGCGCGAACTGGCGGCCTTTGCCCGGTTGCGCAGGTTGGACGGGATACAGCAGCAGGCCCTGACCGCCCTGACCGATCAGGACCTTGGCAAGGCCCGCGCGGTCGTCGCCTCGCTCAAGCGGCTTTATGAAAGCCGCGAGGATACGTCCTGGGGCCGGGCAGAGCTGCAAGGCCGTCAGGGTGACGTGTTGGATGCTGATGGTCTGCTGGGGCTGGCTGAAACCACCGTTTTGGCACCGCTGGATGCGCGCGCCATGCGCGAGGTCGAAGCCGCCGCACGGCAGGTTGCCACGGTGACAGCGATTGTGCCGCTGGCGCTGGCCGATTTGTTCACCGCGCTGACGGCGAACCTGCGGATGATCCGGCGCATCGCCGAGATTTACGGCGGGCGGTCAGGCACATTGGGCAGTTGGCGGCTGACACGCAGCGTGCTGACGCATCTGGTGGCAACAGGGGCCGTGGCCGTTGGTGATGACCTGATCGGGTCTGTCGCCGGCGGCGGCGTCCTGTCGAAAGTCTCGCGCCGGTTTGGTGAAGGCGTGGTCAATGGGGCGCTGACCGCGCGTGTCGGCGTCGCCGCGATCGAGGTCTGCCGCCCCCTGCCGTTTCACAATGTCCCCTTCGGTCAGCGGGCTGGTCAGCCGTGCGCTGACGGGTCTGTTTGGGCGTTCTGCGGGGTGATCTTTGCGCTGCTGGTCGGCAGCGTCATCTGAAATGAGAAGCCGCCGAGTTCCGCAGATCGGCCAAGCGTGAATGCGCCACCGTAGGCCACGATCAGGTCTGACGCGATGGACAGGCCCAGACCGGTGCCGGGCACAGAGCTGTCCAGCCGCCGCCCTTCCTTGATCACATCATCAAGCTGGTCTTCGGGAATACCCGGCCCATCGTCGGCGATGGTCAGGCGGACAGCACGATCTGCAAGGCCTTCGACCGTCAGATCAACCTGCGTATCGGCCCACTTCAACGCATTATCGAGGATGTTGCCCATGATCTCTTCGAAATCGTTCTGGTCCATGCGGACCCGCAGACCTTGCGGAAAGCTGGCGGTGAACGATTTGCCGGCGTTGCGCGCCAGGGCGGAAAAGGCACGGTCCATGCGACCCAGGGCGACATCAAGGTCGGTATAGGTGCCGACCTGATCTTCGCCCTGATCGGCGCGCATCCGTGCGAAAGACCGTTTGAGTTGCCCGTCAAGCCGGTCAAGCGCATTGATCGCCTCGGCCACCTCCAGCCCTTTGCCAGAAAGTGCCTCCAACTCGTTGCGCACGATGGCTGATGGCGTCTTGACCGCATGGGCAAGGTCAGCGGCCTGCCTGCGGGAGCGGCGGATGATATCGCGGTTGCGGTTCATCAGCCCGTTGATATCGGCGACAAGTGGCGCGACCTCCACCGGGTAGATCTCTGGCGTCAGCCCGTCTTCCTCGTCCCAACGCGCGGCGACTTCTTCGCGCAGGGCATTGATGGGCCGCAACATCATCGTCACCTGTGCCGATGCCCCAAGAATGCCGACAGAGGCCACGATGGCGAAAGCGGTCAGCAGGTTGGATCGCAGGGCCGCCTGATCCTCGCTCAGCGTATCGAGTGACGAGGCGACCTGCACATGCCAGCGGTCACCATTGGCCATGGTCACCCATTGCGCCATGGCCAACACCGGATCGTCACCGGGGCCGTCATAGCGGCGGACGATGTTCGCGCGATCACCCTCCTGCGGTCGCGGCAGGATGGTATCGACAAGCGAGGGCGAGACGTAAAAGTCCCCGTCTTCATGTTCCATCTGCCAGTACAGACCAGAGAAGGGGCGGTCGAATGCCGGGTCGCTCATGCCGCGGCTGATAAATTCGGGTGACTCGCCATAGTTTGAAACGGCGACAATGGCCTGGGTGTGCCGGGTTTCCAGTGCTTCGGTAAATCGCTCTGTCGCTTGGGTGTTCATGAAAGAACCAAGCCCGGCAAGTGCCAGAACAATGGTCACAATCGCCCAAATGACCCCCGCGGTGATCGCGCGGGTGCGCAGCGATGTCATGCCACCGCTTTGATCACATAACCGCGTCCGCGCACGGTCTCTATCAGGTCGCTGCCAAGCTTCTTGCGCAGGCGGTTCACAAAGACCGCAATCGTGTTGGAATCGCGGTCGCCATCATATTGGTAGATGTGCTGTGACAGTTCCGTCCGTGACACCAGTCGCCCTGCGTTGTGGAAGAGGTAAGAAAGCACGGCGATTTCCTGCGATGTCAGACTGATCGGCATGCCATCGACCATAACTTGATTGGTGCGGCTGTCAAAGCTGACCTCGTCCTTTGAGAAGACAGGCGAGGATTGCCCGGCCTTGCGCCGGATCATGGCGCGCACGCGAGCGCAGAGTTCGGCCATGTGGAACGGTTTTGTGACGTAGTCGTCCGCCCCGGCATCAAGGCCATCGACCCGGTCTGTCCAGTCATTGCGCGCTGTGAGAATCAGGATCGGCGTGTCGTTCCCGCCGTCGCGCAGGTTTTTGAGCACCGTGATCCCATCGCGGATCGGCAGACCAAGGTCTAGAATGATTAGATCATAGGGTTCAGTTTCGCCCAGAAACTGGGCTTCAGCCCCGTCGGCGGCGACATCAACGACAAACTGTTCTGTGTTCAGAACCGATTTGATTTGGTTGGCGAGTGTGGGCTCGTCTTCGGCAAGGAGAATACGCATGCAAAACGGTTAATGCGACGAAGTGGCAAAATTTTGGCAAAGGTGCGGCTGGCTTTGACGTCTATCCTATTTGTTGCCGCGACCGCTCCCATTGCCGTTCCCGCCGCTGTTGCCACGGTCACGTCCGGTTCCGCCGTTGCTGCGACCCCTGTCACTGTTCGCATTG
>JAHDGO010000004.1:0-15678 GCA_020627605.1 Yoonia sp. | reverse complement strand
TGACCTGTAGATGACGATGGCTGCACGGCCCGCCCGCTGGCACCGTCGATCATGATGGCCCCGACTGCGCCTGCTGTATCCCGGAACAGAACACGGTAAGTGACGACGCCGCTGTCCTCAAACGCCCGGATTTCAAGAACGGTGCCACCGGTGTAGTTTTCCACACCCGACATCACACTGCGCGACGGCAGGGCCTGACGGTTGGCGACAGCATTGCGCAAATCGGACTGTGACAGTTCACGCAGTTCTGCAGCCGCAGGCATGGCCCACATGCTTGCAAGCATGGCGATGGCGCAAAGATGTCTCAAACGACGTTCCAATCGATAATCTGCCTTTTTGCGTGTCGGGGTTTGCCAACGCGCAAACAGGACAAGGTACTAAATAGCGGCTGCACGCTTCTGCGTCAAAACAAGCAGCCGGTCACACAAGTCGTCAACCTGAGCAAAGCGCTGATGGGCAACCCTGCGGCTGTCAAAGTCGATGATCGTTTCGTCACAGACCGGATGCACCTTTGCAGGTGTTTCAGGCTTTGCGTGCTGTTTCATCATCGTCAGGCTCATCTCGGCTCACCAGTCTTTACTAAAATCTGCGGCCAAGGGACCGCTTCTTACATTGGCAATATGGGAAATGCCGCATGAACGAGCGGGGAATGTACCGTTCATTTTACGTTCATAAATCGCCGGGAATGGAGTTAACTAACTGTATTTATTAAATAAAGATGCATTTACGAATTTTTAACTGATTTCACAGATTCTGCGCGACGCTAGAAATTTTGACGATTTTGCAACGCATTTGCTGCCTCATCGCGCCGAATCGCCCGGCGTGCTGCGATTGACAGTTGGCAATATCCCGGATGATTCTGTCGTTATGCTGCGACGACAGGCGACCATCGAAGAAACAACCGCCCGCTTCACATGGGACATTCCGGCCTTTTTCAACATTGGTGTTGATGTCTGCGACAAGCATGCGGAGACGCGGCCAGAGGCGCTGGCCATTTGCGATGTTGATCAGACCGGCGCCGTGACCGATTACAGCTTTGGTGATCTTTACCGCATGTCCAATCAGCTTGCTCATGCCCTGTCGGCGCATTGCGCGGTGGGTGATCGCATTGCTGTGTGTCTGTCCCAAAGGGTGGAAACCGCCGTCGCCCATATCGCGATTGCCAAAATTGGGGCGATTGCCCTGCCGTTGTTCACCCTGTTTGGCCCTGATGCCCTGCGGCATCGTCTGGCGGATTCAGCTGCACGGCTTGTGATCACCGATGCTGCCGGGGCAAAAGTGATCCGGCAGCTTGTCCCGCAGCTGCCAGCGCTCGAGCTGATCGTCTGCGTCGATGGCGCCAGCGATGGCGCGCTGGACTATGCGGCATTCTGTGGCGGGCAGCCAGCGGTCTTTGACCCTGTGCAGACCACGGCCGATACGCCGGCGCTGCTGATCTATACCTCTGGCACGACCGGCCCGCCGAAGGGCGCGTTGCATGCCCATCGGGTTCTTTTGGGTCATCTGCCCGGCGTCGAGATGAGCCATGATTTCTTTCCGCAACCCGGCGACAAGATCTGGACGCCTGCCGACTGGGCCTGGATCGGCGGTCTGCTGGATGTCTTGATGCCTGCCCTGCACCACGGCGTGCCTGTTGTCGCCTGCCGTTTTCGCAAGTTCACGGCAGAGGCGGCGTTTGACCTGATCAACAGGACGGGCGTGCGCAACGCCTTTCTGCCGCCCAGCGCGCTGAAGATGATGCGCCGCGACATGCCCGGTGGGCGCGCCGCGATGCGCAGCGTCGCCAGCGGAGGAGAGACATTGGGTGCGGCCCTGATTGATTGGGGTCGCGATGCCTTTGGCGTCACAATCAACGAATTCTACGGCCAGACAGAATGCAACATGGTGGTGTCATCCTGCGCAGCACTTGCCCCGGCGGAACCCGGCGTGATGGGCTTTGCGGTGCCTGGCCATGACGTCGCGGTGATCGATACCGAGAAACGCGCGTCCTGCGCGGTGGGCGAGGAAGGCGCGATCGCCGTGCGTGCGCCGGACCCCGTAATGTTTCTGGGCTATTGGAACAACGCCACGGCAACCGAGGCCAAATTTCTGCGCGTCGGCGGCGCAGATTGGCTGGTGACGGGCGACAGGGGCTGTCTGACCGCATCGGGGCGGATTCGTTTTGTGGGCAGGGATGACGACGTCATCAATTCCGGCGGCTACCGCATCGGTCCTGCAGAGATCGAGGATTGCCTGCTAACGCATCCGGCGGTGCGGATGGCTGGTGTTGTGGGGATGCCGGACCCGACGCGCGGCGAGATTGTCGCGGCCTATATCGTTTTGGGCGATGGCCATGTTGGGACCGAAACGCTCGCCGCTGACATCGCGCGCCACGTAAAGTCGCGGCTGGCTGCCTATGAATTTCCCCGCGCTGTCCGCTTTGTCAGTGAGATGCCGATGACGACAACCGGCAAGATCATCCGGTCAGCCCTGCGCGAGATGGCGCGGCGCGAGGTCGCAGGCGGTAAATTGCCACCAAATCAGTAGTTTGTGCGAAATGACACAGACCTTTGGCCGGGCTTCCGCGATTCATGGGGCTTGTTTTGTGTCAAAGGACTTTCGGACATATGGAGCCGCTGATCGGTCAGATCATCTTGTTTGGGGGGAATTTCGCCCCCCGTGGCTGGGCGTTTTGTGACGGTCAGGCGCTGGCGATTGCCGAGCATGAGGCGCTTTATGCAATTTTGGGCACCAGTTATGGTGGCGACGGGCGGACCACATTTTGTCTGCCGGATCTGAGGGGGCGGGTGCCGATGCATGCAGGTCAGGCACCCGGCCTCTCTCCGCGCGAGCTGGGTGACAAGGTCGGGGCAGAGCGTGTGGCGTTGACGGCAACGCAATTGCCAGAGCATCGCCATGAGATGCTTGTCTCGGATGAGCCTGCGGACACAAGCCAGCCGGAACAGACAGCACTGGGCGGGGCTGCGATTTACGTGAATATGCGCGAGGGCACGCATCGCCAGAAAAGCGAACCCAAGACGCCCTTGCACAGCAAGACCATTGGTCTGACCGGTGGCAGTGCACCGCATGAAAACATGCAACCGACCCTGTGCTTGAACTATATCATTGCCGTGCAGGGCATGTTTCCCGCACGGGGCTGACCCAAGGTCATAATTCATTAAACTATGTTAATGTGACTTTAAGCACATAACCCAAGCCAGACCTCTGCCTAGGATGACCCCACGCCAAGTGGCGGTCCGCAAAGGGGTTTGCATGACTATGTTTTCTGACGTGATTTCGTCGCGTAGCGATTTGGACTGGTGTTGGTTTCTGCGTGAACGCGGCGCCTGCGGAGAGCGCGCGGAGCGCCTGATGCATGATATCGGTGTTTTACAACCTGGCGGCTGGGCCAGTTGGCAGGACAGTCAGCTGACCAAAACCGGTGCCCCTGCCGAGGTGACATTCAGCCAGAATTGCGACGTGATGTCCCTGCGCACAGAGGTCGCCGACCCAAGATCAGGCCCCAAAGGCAGGGTTGCCCGCGTCTGTGCGATTATCGAAGGGCATGGCGACCGACCGCCGCCACGTGGCCTGCGTGAGGTCATCAGTGCGGCACAAAGCGACGGGCCGTTGCGCTATGGTGCATGGCTGGGGCTGGATACATGCGACATGCATGATGCAACGATCCTGTTTGCGGAAATCCCGCCGACGGCCGCTGATCTGACAGGTCTGATTGCGCTGCCTGCGGTGAATGCCTTTGTCAGCCAGCATCAGAATCAGGTCAGCCTGCAGATGCTGTCGTTTCATGGTGCCACCCGTCAGACCGAATTGTTTTTCGATGCGACCTGCGGTTTTGATGCGCTGCTGGCAGAGCTCGCGACACTTGCCGATGTACCGCTTGCGCCACTGAGGTCGACGGTTGATCAGTTGTTGGTTGCCGGATCGCCAAACGCCCTTGCGACCGCGCGCTTTGGCTTCAGCCTGAAAATGGCCGACGGCAAAGCGGCACCGGAGCTGACATTGCAATTGCAGGCCGGTGACTTTTTTGCCGATGATGCCGCGCTGACCAAGATCATCCGCGCCTACCCCGGTGATCATCAGGACGCATACGTCGCCTTTTCAGACTTCCTTTTGCCAGCGCCGAATGGCGTGATGCATCACGGCACCATCGGTCTGGCAGCAAAACAGGACGGTCCGCCTGACATTTCTATCGGTGTGGCGGCGCCCTGGGCCTGTCCACTTGACCCGATTTGGCGGTGACGGCTGACAATTTCTTTTCGCAGCCGCATTCGCGCACAATTTTTGACAATTTTTACGTTCAGCGTCCCACCAGTACGAATTTGGAAACAATGAATTTGCGATCAGGGGGACCTTTCCGTGTCACAAAAAAAGAAGATTGCCGTTATTGGTGGCGGCGTTGGTGCGATCACAGCAACCTATGCCATCACGCAGCAGCCGAACTGGCAGGACGAATATGACATCACCCTTTATCAGCTAGGCTGGCGTCTGGGTGGTAAAGGCGCAAGCGGTCGCAATATGAAACACGCCGGCCGCATTGAAGAGCATGGTCTGCATATCTGGGCCGGGTTTTATGAAAACGGCTTTCGCCTGATGCGCGACTGCTATGACCAGTTGAATGATACCGGTCTGCGCCACCCCGATGCACCGCTGGGCACGCTGGACAAGGCCTTTACCGGGCTGAACCGCTTTTTGCTGGCAGAAGATATCGAGGTTGACGGCAAAAAGCAGCTGCACCCCTGGTTCCTGGAGTTTCCGCCAAATAGTGATGTGCCCGGCACCGGCACCGTCCTGCCCACCCCGTTCGCCTATTTCCAGATGGCGCTGGAAGCGATTGTGGGCTTCCTGGAAAAAATTCTGCAAGAGCTGGAAAAGGATGTCCCGCATACGGTGCCGCCGCAGTTTCACGGCCCCCTGAAGGCCCATGGCGTCAGCATCAAGAAACCATCGCCGTTGCATCATCTGCGCGATTTCGCAAAGGCGCTGCCGGACAACGCCTTTGATCATTCCGATAGCCAGACCCAGACACTTGCCGGTCTGACCCGCCATGCACAACGCTGGTTTGAAGAGGAAGAAATGCCAGAGGGTGTGCTATCGGATGAGGCGCGCCGTTTCAAATATCTGGTCAGCCTGTCCATGGCCTTTTTCAAGGGAACCATCGACAACGGGTTGTTCCGCGATGGTTTCGACGCCATCGACAACTGGGAAATCAGCCAGTGGTTGCTGCACTATGGCGCCAGCCATGAGGCGGTTTATTCCGCCGTGTTCCGCGGGTGCTACGACTATGTCTTTGGTTATCCCGCTGGTGTGACCGACCACCGCAGCGTTGGCGCGGGCACTGCCATTCGCGGCCTTCTGCGGCTGGCCTTTACCTATAAGGGGTCGCTGTTCTTCAAGATGATGGCGGGGATGGGCGACACGATTTTCGGCCCCTATTATGAGATCCTCAAGCATCGTGGCGTGAAGTTCAAATTCTTCAACGCGGCCACACATCTGGCGCTTGATCCGACCAAGACCTGGGTCGACCGTATCGACATGGTGGAACAGGCCGAGCTGAAGAAAGATGACTACGATCCGTTTGTTGTGGTCAAGGATCTGAACTGCTGGCCGTCAGAGCCGCATTGGGATCAGCTGAAAGACGGCAAGAAGCTGGAGAAATCAGGCGTTGATTTCGAGTGTGAGAAGGAGGCGCCCACAGGCCGGAAATACAGCCTGAAAAAGGGTGAGGACTTTGACGAGGTCATCCTTGGTGCCTCGCTCGGCTCTATGCCTTATATGGCGAAAGAGCTGATTGCGGCCTCAAACCGCTGGAAGATGATGACTGATCATGTTGGCACTGTCGCCACACATGCGGCCCAATTCTGGGTCAACCAGACCGCAAACGAGCTTGGCTGGAATGATCTGGTTGCCAAGCACAACATCGGTGACATCCCGTCGGACCTGAAAACCGTGATCACCAGCTTTGTCGAACCGCTGGATACATGGGCCGATATGTCGGATCTGATCGACCGTGAAGACTGGACCAAGGCAAAGCCCAAATCCATCGCCTACTTCTGTAGTCCCGCACATGACGCTGGCGTCGATCCCGGTACGTTTGAAGACCGCGTGAAGGCGTGGGCCGACAACGACCTGACCCGGATGTGGCCGAAATCAGCCAAAAACGGCAAGTTCGATACCTCCATTCTGGTTTCGGAAACCGGCACGACCGGCCCGGAAAAGTTCAAATCGCAGTATTTCCGCGAAAACTTCTATGGCTCGGAACGCTATGTTCTGTCCGTGCCGGGGTCGGTCAAATACCGCCTGCCTGCTGATGGCAGCGGGTTTGAGAACCTTTATCTGGCCGGTGACTGGACCCGCTGCGGCATCAACGCGGGCTGTGTCGAGGCCGCGACGATTTCCGGTCTGGTGGCCGCGCGCGGTCTGACAGGTGCTGATATCCTGATCGTGGGTGAGGGCGATGTCGCCCCCGATGCCGGACCGACAGACCGCGCCAAGCTGGCCAGCCCCTATGCCCAGAATGCCAACTGGCCACTGACGCCCTTCTTTGGTGTGGGCGAGCTTGACGGGTTCTTCAGCTTCCACGCGGTTGACGCGAAAGAGCTGGAAAAATGTCTGCCCAAGGGGATGACACTGCACCCGCAGGCCATCACACCCGATGGCAAGCACCCGGTGTCGATCCTTGCCAACCAGCAGATGGGCGTCCGTCCGACGATTCTGCCGCGTTTGCTGGGCTTCCGCAATTATTACGAAGCGATCGTCGCCATCAACTATGTGCAGGTCGAAGGGCACGAAGGGGCCTATGCCTATCTGCCCAACCTCTATCTCAACAGCAAACTGCCGCAGCTCGCAGGGGTCTGGTTCTATGGCTACAACAAGCGCATGGGGCAGCTGTCGATGGGCAACCGGCATTACAGTGTGAAATCACCGGGTGGTTCCCCGATCTGGTCAGGGACCTACGCGCAACGCGACATGGCGCGCCCCCTGTCAGACTATGCCACATTGGGCGCGGTTGACCGTTTGGCAAATCAGGTTGTTGTCACGCAGAACAAGTTTGGCAAATGGCAGTTCTCCAACCTCGACTTTGGTCTGACGGCGGCGCATGGCGCTGGCATTCATGCCAGTATCGAGGTTCAGGACGCCGACGCGGCCAATCTGCCGGCGGGTCGGATGGTCGCCCAGCCATTGCAGTTGAACAATCCGGCTGCGTCCGAAGGCCATGCCTTGCCCGGTGCATTCCGCATCTGGACAAGCTGGACATTGTCCAATCCTTTTGACAGTGGTCGTATTGCGCGCTTGGAAGCGGCAAAAACCCGCATATAATGCGTGTGGGAAGAGACGAGGGTGTTGTGATGGATGAGCCGGCAGTTATGCCAGCTGCGTCGGGTGTTGGTGAGCGTAAGCAGATCACAGCCGTGTTTCTGGATGTGGTTGGGTTCAGCGACATGGCCAGCACTGCGGATGCAGAGGACCTCCAGCTTTGGCTGGAGGATTTCTACGCGCAATGCAACGAGGCGATGACACTGCACGATGGCGAGGTAACGGAATACCTTGGCGATGGTGTGGTGGCGTTGTTTGGCCTGAAACGTGCGGATGAACTGACGGCAGCCAAGGCTGTGACCGCGGCGCTTGGCGCGATCGAACGCATCACCAAGGGGGCTGACCGCGATATCGCCTTGCGGATCGGCATTGCCACTGGAGAGGCTGCGGTGCGCGCTGCAAATGCCAGCGACAACCTGCCGCGCGCGACCGGCATGGTCACCACACTGGCCCAGCGGGTTCAGCAAATGGCAGAGCCCGGCACGGTGATGATGTCGGAAAGCACCTATCAACTGCTGCGCGACATTGTCGCGGTAGAGGCGTTCCCGGGGCAGATGCTGAAAGGCTTTGCCGACCCGCAGACGCTGTACCGGCCTTTGCCAGCGCAGCCGCCGGAAGACCCGATTGACGAATTGCCATTTGTCGGGCGTGCCGTTGAAAAGGCGCGGATATTGGCCAGCACGGACCCCTGTCTGCTGATTGGTCCCGCAGGCATCGGCAAAACCGCATTGGCACGCAATCTTGCGCAGGTGGATGACAAGGTGACCCGTCTTGCGGCAGACGGCGTGAACACACGCGCCAGCTATCAACCGTTCATGCACTGGGTCATGCAACAGACTGGCAGCACACTGCCTGACTTTGCCGATTTGCAAAAGCGATTTGCCGGACTGCCGGATCAGGCCATTCAGGCGCTGGCACTGGTGCTGGGCCTGCCGGAAGGCCAGCGCTTGCTGGCTGAGGTGTCCAATGTCGCGCTGAAAGCGCTGATCGAGGACAGCCTGTGGCGTGCCATCCAGGACGTGCAGCCCGAGGGCATGTTGATCATCGAGGACCTGCACTGGCTGGACAACGCCAGTTTCGGCGTTCTCGTCCATATGCTGCAAAGCGACAGCGCGGCCCGCTACCGCGTGGTGATGACCAGCCGCGAAGACACCAAGATCGGCAAATATCTTGGGCGGATGCCCATCACGATGGTGCCGCTTGACCCGCTGGATGATGCCGAGGCCAGCCTGATGCTGGAAGCATTGTCGGAAACAGAAAGCGACGACCGCGCGGCTCTGATCGAAAAGGCTGCCGGTGTACCGCTGTTTCTGGCGCAATTGTCCAAACTGACCGCAGACCAGACAAAGCCTGATGCAACCCTGCCTGGCACATTGATGGACCTTCTGGCGGACCAGATTGATGCCACCGGCGAATCCAAGCCTGTCCTGCAATGTGCGGCGGTGATTGGCCCGGCCTTTGATGTAGAAATGCTGGGTGCGATTGCGGGTGACCATGCCCCGCTGGAGCCGCATCTGGAGAAGGCCCGCGCCCGCGGCGTGGTCCAGAAAACCGGCCCGCAAAGCTGGCGCTTTGCCCATGCGCTTTTGCATCAGGCGGCCTATCAGGGCATGCTGCGGCGCACGCGCATCGACTTTCACAGTTCGGTCGCGGCCCATCTGCAGGACAATCACGCAGATGCGGTGCGCCGCAATCCGACCTTGCTGACCGACCACCTGCGTCAGGCGCAGCAACATATTCCTGCGATCCAGAACCTCTTGGGCGTCAGCCAGTGGGCGCTTTACCAAGGTGCGTTCGACGATGCCGAGGCGCATTTGCTGGTAGCCATCACGCTATGCGAAGAAGCACCGGCTGAACTGGACGTCCGCGCGCTGGAGATTGCCTGCCATACGGCCTTGGGATCCGTGCGGATGCAGACGCTTGGCTTCACGGCAGAACCGGTTCGCGATGCCTTTGCAAAAGTATCCGACCTTGCGGCGCGCCAGAACACCTATTCAGAGGCAAATGGCCCTGCGTTCTATGGCACGTTCACGCATGCGATCGTGTCAGGTGACAAGTCTGGCGCTGATGAATTCAGCATGCGCCTGCGCGAGGCCGCAGAGGTTGTCGCAGAGGGTGATCAGACCCATGCCGTGCGCCTTGCGTCTTTGAATGTGGATGTTGCACTGCATTTTTATTCCGGCAGTTTTGAGCGGCAGTTCGCGGACTTTGCAAAGCTGCGCGATGTCTATGATATCGCCAAACACGGGGCCATGATCGCCACCTATGGTGCCGATACATTCGCCGCAGCCCAGATGTTTGAGACTGCTGGCCGCGCGATTTCCGGTGACACCCATCAGGTCGCCGGGCTGATTGCCGAGACGGACGCCCATCAGGACCTGCTGAATATTCCGGTGATGCAGCCCTGGGCGCAAATCTGGGGCGCGGTGCCGCTATATTATGCCGGTGAAACGCAAACGGCTGTGGCGCGGGTCCTTGCCGGTCTTGAAACGGCTGCATCGCAGGCTGCGGCCTTTTGGCAGGTCACCGGCGGATCATGGCTGAACGTCATGGACCCCAGCCAAAGCGACACGCCAGAGGGTCTGGCCGGTTTTGCGCAGATCATTCAGACGAACGAGATGATCGGGGCCAATGTTGGCTTGCCCTATTTCCGGTCGCACTACGCTGTTGCCCTTGCCAAACACGGTCAGGATGACGCTGCCTATCAGGCATCGCTGCAGGCCAGCCGCGAGAACGAGGCGAGCGGTTTGCTGTGCTGGTATCCAGAGGTGCTGCGGCTACATGCCCAGATTTGCCGGGGCGTTGGCCGGATCAAGGACAGTGAACGCTATCTTGAAGAGGCAGTGGAGGTCGCAACCCGGCAAAATGCACGCCTGTGGCTTTTGCGCGCGCAGCTTGATCAGGTGGCGGCTGGTACGGTTGACCCAAGTGCGTTGCAAGGCACATGTGACAGCTTCCACGCGTCTGCCAATCCACCAGAGCTGGCGCAGGCCCGCGCCTTGCTGGCCGCATAATGACCCCGGAAAAGCTCCTTTCCTACGACCTGCCCCTGTTTGAGGGGATCACTGCTGCGGATTTGAAAGATGTTGCGCTGAATGTCAGCGAGCAGCGACTGGAACCCTGGCAGACGATTTTTGATCAGGAAGACGATTCCTGCGATCTCTATTTCCTGCTGGAAGGGTCATTGCTGGCGGTTTTCTGGACCGATGAGGGGCGTGAAATCGTCTTTTCGCGTTTTCCCATCGGTGCCTATTTCGGCGAGCTTGCAGCCTTTGACGGTGTGCCAAGATCGCTGGCGGTTGTCGCCAAGACCGAGGCCCGCGTGCTGGCCATGAGCCGCCACAGTTTTCTGGAGCTGTTCCACACGGTCAAAGCCGTGCGCGAACGCATCACCCTCAATCTGGTGGATCGGATCCGGTCTCTGACAGATCGCAACCGCGAGATCACGACGCTGACGGTAGAACAGCGTGTCGGCGTCTATCTGCTGCGACTGGCGGCGGAACATGGCAAGCTGGGGCGGGGTGCTGTCATCGAAGATGCACCCACTCATGCCGAAATTGCGGCATCCGTTGGGGCCAACCGCGAGATGGTCAGCCGCTCGATCAGCAAGCTGGCCAAACGCGGCGCCATCAAATCGGCGCGCCAACGTATTGAAATCCTTGACCCCGAGGCGCTCAGCGACTCATCTTGATGAACGGATGTTCATCTTTCTCGAGCTTTGCCCAATCTTGGCCACATTTCGGCAATATCTTGCCTATGGGCGCTGGCGAAAAGCCAGTGGGTGAAAAAGAACGGTTGAGAACATGCGGTATTTGAATTGCTTGGGCGCTGAAGTCACAATGATGATGACGGCCGGTGGGTTTGGTCTGGCGTTTCTGCTCTTCGGTTAAAGCAACCGAAAACCTCCACAACATGTAAACGGATTGCCCTGCCACCACGTGGTTTGGGCCCCTGATCTGCTTTTTCGAAAAAAGTGCTTGGTGAATGCACAACCCCGGGTTTAGACACGGGGCGCACGATTTCGAATCGAAGGAGACTGCAATGCATCGAAAGGATCTTACCCCCGCGTGGTGCTAACCACTTCGCGTTGCAGTGCGTCGCGTGGCCTCTGGCCAGACGCAAACCTCCTTCCATATTTTCGACATCGGATAATCCCATGCATCCCCCGTTTTTTGTCGTCGATCATAAGATCGGCCCCGATACAGATCACCATAGTGACCACAAACCCATTGTGCGGCGGACCCGGCCCGAACGGCTGTCGCTGGATGTGTCAGCCTCTGGCTGGCCACCGGTCCCGCTGCAGATGCCTGCGCCCGGGCAGCCACCGGCCTTGCCGAGCGGCAGCCGTGTCTTTGCCCCTGCGCATTTGCAGGTTGTGCCGCCGCCAGAGAGGCGGATCAGGCAGGTCATTGGCCGGCTGTTGATCCGCATGGGCCAGCGCATGATCCTTGAAAACCGCGCCTAGGGTCTGGACCCTCGGCGCGGCGTGCTTACCTAATAGGATAGCCGCCAGATCGGAGAGACCATGCGCAAGCTTTTGACCGCCATCACCCTGCTGACGACCATCGGCTTGCCTGCCACCGCCGCATGTACCGGTGAAAGCTATCTTGATCAGATCAGCCCGGCACAGCGCGCGGAACTGGATACGGTCGTGTCACAGATGCCCTATGCCGAAGGGCTCGTCTGGCAGGCCACCAAGGGTGATGACACAATCACGGTCGTCGGCACCATGCATATCTACGATCCCCGGCTGGAACCGCTGCGCGACAGGTTGCAGGCGCGGGTCACAGAAGCCGATCTTGTCATGCTGGAGGCCACGCCAGAGGAAGAGGCCAAGCTGCAGGAGTTGATTGCCACCGACCCCGGCCGCCTGTTTATCGTGGATGGGCCGACTTTGCCGGAAATGCTGGACGATGATACATGGCAGTTGATCGCGGATGCCGCCAGCCAGCGCAGCATCCCACCCTTCATGGCCGCCAAGATGCAGCCTTGGTATTTGTCGCTGATGCTGGCGATCCCGTCCTGCGCCATGGATGACATGGTGTCGGGCGCGCGCGGCCTTGATCAGATGATCATCGACGATGCCGAGGCCGCCGGCGTGCCGATGCAGGCGGTTGAGCCGATGACGACGCTGTTTGACCTGTTCAAGGACGACAGCATTACCGAACAGGTGGATATGTTGCGGCTGAACCTGATGAGCCCGGACATCCAGCGCCCGATGTTTGTGGCCATGCTTGACCGCTATTTTGCCGAAGATGTCGGGCGTTTGTGGGAATTGTCACGCATCGCTATGGCAGAGGTGCCGGGCATCACCGCAGAAGAGGGCGCCGCCGTCTTTGCCGAAATGCAGGATGCTTTGCTGGATACCCGCAACCGCAACTGGATTCCGGTGATACTGGACGCGACCGAGGCTCATGATGACATCGTTTTGGCCGTAGGCGCCGCCCATCTGATTGGTGAGACTGGTGTTTTGCAGCTGCTGGAAAACGACGGCTGGACCATCACGCAGGCCGAGTAGTGGCGCTCGGAAGGCTTAGCGCGAAAGGCACGCGCAGAGCTTCTCAGCCGTTGACGGCCAGGACGTCCTCTACCTCGTGGAACGGACAGGCGACCAGATGGTTTCCACCCACATCCTGCAACACCGGTTTTTCACCAGCGCAGACCGCCTGCGCCTTGGGGCAGCGAGTGCGGAAAACACAGCCTGATGGCGGTGACAATGGCGAAGGCAACTCCCCTTCCAGAATCGGGCGGGGTCGCGCCTTTTCCAGCACCGGATCAGGGATCGGGACCGAGGCGATCAGCGCTTGTGAATAGGGGTGCTCTGGTCGCGTTGTCAGCGTATGACTGTCCGCCGTTTCCATGACCCGCCCCAGATACATCACCAATGTGCGGTCGCTGATATGTTTCACAACGCTCAGATCATGGGCGATGAAGATCATCGACAGCCCCATGTCGCGCCGCAGCTCCATCAAGAGGTTGATGACCTGCGCCTGTACCGAGACATCAAGAGCAGAGACGGGTTCGTCGCAGATGATCAGTTTCGGGTTCAGGATCAGCGCACGGGCAATGCCGATACGCTGGCACTGGCCGCCGGAAAATTCATGCGGGTAGCGGTTGAGCAGGTTGGGCAGCAGGCCCACCCGTTCCATCAGCGTTGCCACCCGTTTCTTGACCTCTTTGCGTGGGGTCTCAGGCTCATGTGTGATCAGCGGTTCGGCGATGATCTCACCCACGGTCATGCGGGGGTTCAGCGCGGCCAGCGGATCCTGAAAGATCATCTGTACGTCGCGTCGGTGCACGCGGCGCTGGCGCGGGTCCATATTGGCAAGGTCTGCGCCCTCGAACATGATGTTGCCACCAGAGGATGGGATCGTGCCCACAATGGCGCGGGCAAGGGTGGATTTGCCGGACCCGCTTTCGCCGACGATGCCAAGGCATTCACCGGCGGCAAGGTCGAACGATACCTCTGATACCGCATGCAGTTTGCGCGGCGGGGTCCAGGGCCAGGAGCCAGGACGGCGGACGTCGAAGGTAACCGACAGATCGCGGACTGAGAGAAGTGTGCTCATCATGCGACCTCTTTGGCGGGCAGGTGGCAGGCGCGGCGGCGGTCGGCGTGGCGCTCCAGCGCGGGCCGGTCCGCGCGGCAATGGTCCAGAACCTGCGCGCAGCGTGGCGAGAAGGGACAGCCCGCAGGCAGGCGCGACATATCAGGTGGCTCGCCCGCAATTGTGGCCAGTTCAACCTCATCCTTGTCGAGGCGCGGAACGGCCTGCAACAGGCCGCTGGTATAGGGGTGCTGGGGGTTGGCAAACAGGTTTTCTGTTGGTCCTTCCTCCATGATCTGGCCGCCGTACATCACCAGCGTGCGATCGCAAAAGCCTGCGACGATGCCAAGGTCATGGGTGATCAGAACCACCGCCGTGCCGAAATCATCGCGGATATCCGACAACAGCTGCATGATCTGCGCCTGCACCGTCACATCAAGTGCGGTAGTCGGTTCATCCGCGATCAGCAGGCGCGGCTGACAGAGCAGCGACATGGCGATCATGATCCGCTGACGCATCCCGCCGGAAAACTCATGCGGGAACATGGTGATGCGGGCCTTGGCATCGGGGATGCGCACCGCGTCCAGCATCTTGGCCGCTTCGCTGACAGCATCACGCTTGCTTAGCCCCTTGTGCAGCATCAGCACCTCGGCCATCTGGTCACTGACCCGCAGATATGGGTTCAGCGATGTCATCGGATCCTGAAAGATCATCGCCATATCGCGGCTGCGGATCTTGTTGAGCTGCCGTGGTGACAGTCCGAGCAATTCCTGCCCGTCAAACTTGGCACTGCCTGTGGCGCGCCCGTTCTTGGCCAGAAGCCCCATGGTGGCAAAGGCTGTCTGGCTTTTGCCCGACCCGCTTTCGCCGACAATCGCCAAGGTCTCCCCTTTGTCGATGGCAAAGCTGACGCCATTGACAGCGTTCACATCGTCATCGGCAGTGGTGAAGGTGACCTTGAGGTTATCGATTTCGAGAAGAGCCATGACTTAGCGGTCCTTCGGATCAAGCGCGTCGCGCAGCCCATCGCCGACAAAGAAGAAGGCGAAGATGGTCACGACAAAGAAAAAGAGGGGGTAGGCGATCTGCCAGTAATAGCCAAACGACATGGTACGAGAGCCTTCGTTGATCAGCGCGCCCAGCGATGTGGCCGGTTCCTGCACGCCGAGGCCCAGAAAGCTGATGAAGCTTTCGAAGATGATCATGTTGGGGACCAGCAGGGTCGCATAGACGATCACGATACCCAGCAGGTTTGGCACGATATGGCGCAGGATGATGACGATGGGTTTCACCCCTGTGGCCACTGCGACCTCGACAAATTCCTTGTTCTTGATGGTCAGCGTCTGGCCGCGTGCGATCCGCGCCATATCCAGCCATGAGATCAGCCCGATACCCAGAAACAGCATGAAGATGGAGCGTCCGAAGATCACCAGCATCAGGATCAGCACAAACATGAAAGGGATCGACATCAGCACATCGACCGTCCGCATCATGATGCCATCCAGCCGCCCGCCGAAATAGCCCGCCGTCGCGCCATAAAGCGTGCCGACAACCACGGCGACCAGCGCGCCGACGATGCCCACCATCAGCGAAATGCCAGTGCCCTGCACCGTGCGCGCGTAGAGGTCGCGCCCGTTGCTGTCGGTGCCGAAATAGTGGCCGGTTTCAAGTGACGGCACGCCCTTGTAGGCATTGCTGCCGATCAGGCTGAAATCGACAAAGTCGTTTTCGTATTGCGCGATCACCTGACCAAAGAGGGCAAATGCCGCAACCAGCACCAGCAGGAGCATCACATCCCAAAGTTGCTATCCAACCA
>JAHDGO010000356.1 GCA_020627605.1 Yoonia sp. | reverse complement strand
GCAGAGGCCGGTCTGGCAAGCAGGCTGCCAAAGTGTTTGCCACCGGGCGCAATAACGCCCCGCCCCGCATAGGTGGTCAAGCTGGCAGCATCGGAAGCCGCGACAATGTCGCGCCAGACATGACCGCCATCGCGCGCACCGCCGCCAAAGACAAACAGCGGACGCCGGGCAGCTGCCAGGCCGTCACTGACGACGGCGGCCACGTCGTCAGGCACATGTTCTGCATTATGCGCCGACCTGCGGTGTGGGTGCATGTCAGCACGCGCCTCGAGAACGGCTATCGGCACCTGCATATGCTTGGGGCGCGGTCGGTCAAGCCGCATTTCCATCAAGGCGCGGTCAATCAGTTGATAGGCCGCATCGGCAGTGCGTGCCGTTTCTGACCAGTCGCAGACCGTCCGCGCCGCCCCTTCCTGATCTTTCATCTGGTGAAGCTGGCCCCGCGTTGCCACCGTTTCATCCAGCACTGATGAAATGACCAGCATTGGCACAGAGTCCGAATAGGCCTGCCCCATCGGTGTCATGATATTGCACAGGCCGGGGCCGGAAATGACGTAAGCTACGCCCGGTTTGCCCGTTGCGCGCGCATAACCATCGGCCATGAAACCCGCGCCCTGTTCATGGCGGGCCAGCACATGGGTGATCCCCGCCTCTTCAATCCCGCGGTACATTTCCTGATTGTGCACGCCGGGGATGCCAAAGATCACGTCAATACCGCGATCCTTGAGCATATGCGAGATTTGGGCACCAAGCGGGCGGGAGGTCATGTCAGGGTCTCCAGAATTTGAAGGATATGATGGTCAGCACCACCATGATTTCCAGCCGCCCCACAAACATGGCGATGGCCAGAATCCATTTCGCGGTGTCGTTGATGTTGGCGTAGTTGCCTGCCGGTCCGATCTCAAGCCCCAGACCGGGGCCGATGTTGGCCAGCGCCGCGCTGGCTCCGGAAACCGATGTGATGAAATCAAGACCCGTCAGCCCCAACAGCACCGCAGTCGCCCCAAGCGACAGGAAGAATGCAATCATGAAAGCCATGACGGAGTTCAGAACATCCTCGCCAATGGGCCGCCCGTCATAGCGGGGCGTGAACACGCCATGGGGCGAATGGATTTGTCTGATCTGGCTTTTGATGGCCGCAAAGACCAGTTGATAGCGAAAAACCTTGACCGAACAGGCGGTTGACCCCGCGCAGCCCCCGATGAGACCGATGAAAAAGAACATCGCGACCGGGAAGGTCCCCCAGCCCATATAATCCGCGCTGGCATAGCCAGTGCCGGAAATGATCGAGACGACGTTGAACAGCGCCTCTCGCAGGGCAAGCTCGCTCATCGCGCCATCCCGGCCCCAGACCCACGACGTGATCAGCGACACACAGAAGGCGATGATCGCAAAAAAGGTACGGATCTGCGGATCACGGTAAAGCGGCTCTGCCGTGCCAGCCAGCAATTGCACATACCGCACGAAGGGCAACGCTGCGAGCAGCATGAAGGCCGTGGCGACATAGTGCACCCCGGCCCCGAAGCCCGCGAAAGAGCTGTCATAGTTGGCCATGCCACCCGTGGCCACCGTGGTCATGGCATGGATCATCGCGTCAAAGGGCAGCATCCCTGCCGCCAGATAGCACAGCCCGCAGGCCAGGCTGAGGCCAAAATAGACCGCAAAGATCTGGCGCGCGATCTCACCTGCGCGGGGCAGGATTTTGCCCATCGTATCAAAGGCCTCTGACCGGAAAATCTGCATCCCGCCGACCCGCAGTTCCGGCAGAAAGACCATGGCCACAACGATAATACCCACACCGCCCAGCCATTGCAGCAATCCGCGCCAGAGTTTCAGCCCCTCTGGCAGGTCATTGATCCCCACCAGCACCGTTGCCCCCGTCGTGGTCAAGCCTGACATCGCCTCAAAAAACGCATCGGTGAAACCTGACTGGGTCGCCCCCAGAACAAAGGGAATAGCCCCGAAGATCGGCAACATCAGCCAGACCAGTGATGTCAGCAGAAATGTCTGGCGCAGGGACAGCCCTTCGCTGACACCGTTGGCACAGGCCAGTGCCACCATGCCGCCGGTCAGAATCGTGATGATGGCGGATTCGAAAAAGACGAACCAATGCCCGTTGCCAGCGATCAGATCAGCCGCCATGGGCGCCAGCATCGTCAGCCCCAGCGACGCGACAAGAAGGCCAATCACATATCCCACAGGGCGCAAGTCAAACATGTCGCAGCGTTGGCGTGAGTGCGGCAGAGTGTCAAGCCAGACAGGCTTGAAACAGGACCAGTGCGGCTTAGCTGACTGCCCCATGACAGAGCCAACCCATACCGCCGCTTTGCAACGCCTTCACGCCTTTTTGCCCCATGCCGGGCGTGATTATGCAGCCAAACGCAACTACGATGACCGTGCCGGTGTTTCGGTCCTGTCGCCCTACATTCGCCACCGTATCCTGACGGAGGCAGAGGTCTTAACGGCAACGCTGAACCGCCACAGCGCGCAGGCAGCAGAGAAATTTATTCAAGAGGTCTACTGGCGGACCTACTGGAAAGGCTGGCTGGAGCAGCGCCCGTCGGTCTGGACAGCGTACAAGGCCGACGTGCGGGCCGCGCTGAACCGCGTGCAAACCGAAAGTGGTCTACGGCAGGGCTGGGAGGCGGCGTGCAAAGGCGACACCGGTATCGCCTGTTTTGATCACTGGGCGCAGGAACTGG